>JBFZES010000401.1:0-4103 GCA_041306725.1 Spirochaetaceae bacterium
CGAGTATCCTCACTATACGCCATGCTTTTTTCATGCAGCCTCCCTACCGTCCGCATCCATTCTCGGCCAGGGCCGGCATCCTGTCAACGCTCATAATCCTGACGCTCAACTTGTCCCGCCGCGGATCATAGGGTACTATGCATAGCGATAGTATCCTTGAAAGGAAACGCCATGAACGAGGAACGTACCTTTGCCATGCTGAAGCCCGGCGTCCTGCAGCGCCGCATGGCGGGAGAGCTCTTGTCCCGCATAGAAAAGAACGGGCTGTCCGTCATAGCCCTGAAGCTCATAACCATACCCAGGCCCTTAGCCGAGCGGCACTATGCCGAGCACGAGGGCAAGGATTTCTACCCCGCGCTCATTAGCTACATGACCAGCGGCCCCGTCCTTGCCATGGTTATAGAGGGCCGGTCCGCCATAGCCGCCTTGCGCGCGCTCTGCGGGGCTACGAATCCGGCGGAGGCGCATAGCGGCACCATACGCGGGGACTATGGCGCACGCACCCAGCGCAACCTCATCCACGCTTCCGACTCTCTGGCCAGCGCGGAGCGGGAGATAGCCCTCTTCTTCCAGCCCGGAGAGCTCCACGCCTGGAACGACGGCAACGCTGAGTGGATATAAGGCTATGCCTTTGCCAAGCGCAATAGGCGCAGGCTCGTTGGGACGGGCAGAGCGAGGGCGTTAGGTATCCGCAAAGGCGCAAGCGTCGATATCGAGAGCGAGGATTTTTGGCGCGCGGGCATATGGGCATAAACCGGCCAGGCGGCCGCATTCGGGGAGCTCGCCTCCCATGGGAAAGAGAGATAACGATGCCAGAGAGCGAAAAGAAGCATAAACGTTGGCGCATACCGTCCCTGCCGGCCTTCGGCAAGCGCAAAGCGGAAACGGTAGGCGTCATAGGCGCGGGCGCATGGGGCACCGCGGTGGCCAAGAGCCTGGCCGAAAACGGCCACGAGGTGACGCTCTGGGCCCTAGAGTCGGAAACGGTAGCGGCCGTAAACGAGCGGCACGTGAATGAGCTCTTCCTGCCCTCGGTGGCGCTGCCTCCGAACCTTAGGGCTACAGGCGACCCCCTTGAGGCTGCCAGCGGCAAAGACGCCATCGTGCTCGCCGTGCCTTCCCCCTATCTTCTGGCCACGGTTAAGCGCCTGCTTATCGCGCCGAATATCATGGAGGGCAGCTCCCTCATCATCGTCCTTACCAAGGGCTTCATTGAGACGGCTAAAGGGCCCAAGCTCATCGTCGATACGCTTGAGGATTACCTGCCTGGCTTCTACCGCGGCAACCTGGTATACGTGTCGGGGCCGAGCCATGCCGAGGAAGTGTCGCGCGGGCTCATGACCGGCTTGGCGGCCGCGAGCGCGAACGGTCGGAATGCCATTCGCGCCCGCGAGCTTCTGCAGTCGCGCTCGCTGCTCGTATTCCCCTCGCTCGACGTGGTGGGCGTGCAGGTATGCGGCGCCGTGAAGAACGTCGTGGCCATAGCCTTCGGCATGCTCGACGCGCTCAAGGCGGAGTCGGACGAATTCGGCGATAATACCGAATCCATGCTCCTTGCGGCCGGCCTCAACGAGATACAGGCGTTCGGCCAGGCCCTAGGCGCTACGCACCCCGAGACCTTTACCTCCATAGCGGGCGTGGGAGACCTCGACGTCACCTGCCGATCCATCCATGGCCGCAACCGCCGCTTCGGCCGCGATATAGTCGAGAAGAACGCCCTCGCCCCCTTCAAGGACGCGCTCGATCTCGTGGGCCGCATAAAGCTCTTGGGCTACCTGCCCGAAGGCGCGCCTGCCAGCATATTCGTCCGAAGGCTCGCCGTGGAGAAGAAGCTGGCCATGCCCATATGCAACGGCGTTTACCGAATATTAAACAAGGAATTGTCTCCCAAGGATTTCATCGAGGAGTACTTAGGAGGCCTGTCGCCGTAGCCGCCGAGCCTCAGCCGCGCGACTTTTTAAGCGATCGGATGCGCTTGCTGCGGCTCTTTAACATGGCCCTTTCCGCTTGCCGGGCGAGCGGATTGGTCCTGGTCTCCAGGAAGGCCAGCTCCTTCCTGAGCTTGAGCCAGGCTTCGTAGCGCTCGATGGCGATGCCTCCGCTAGAGAGCGCCTCGCGTACCGCGCAGCCCGGCTCTTCGCCATGGGCGCAGTCGGCGAAGCGGCAGCCCCGCGCGGCTTCCTCGATTTCCGAGAATACCGCGTCCACGCTTTCCTCGCTTGCCCAGAGCTGAATTTCCCTGAGTCCCGGCGTGTCAATAATGAGGGCGCCGCTTTGCAGGCGATATAGGGTGCGGGCGGTCGTGGTATGCCTGCCGTGCTGGTCAAAGGCTCGCACATCGTTCGTTGCGGCCAGGCGCTCGCCGGCGAGCGCGTTAAGCAGGGTGGACTTTCCCGCTCCCGAGGAGCCAAGGAGCACGCCGGTCTTGCCTGGCTTTAGGTATTCGCCGAAGGCCGCCAGGCCCTTGCCGTCCGGAGCGCATATGGCGAAGGCCGGCACGCCCGGGCAGGCCTCGGACGCGCGCGCCACCAGCTCGAGTATGCCGTCTCCGGCCAGGTCGGCCTTCGTTATGACGATGACCGGGCTAGCGCCCGATTCCCAAGCAAGGGTAGCGTAACGTTCCAATCGGCGAGCGTTAAAGTCTTCGCCCGCGGCGGCCACCAGGAAGGCTACATCCACGTTAGCGGCCAGCGCCTGCTCGGATACCTTGTCGAATTCGGTATCGCCGGCCGCTTTGCGTGAAAAGTACGACTTGCGCGGCAGGAGCCCTTCGATAACGAAGGGGCCATTGAGCTCTTTCCTGCCTACCACCCAGTCGCCGACGGCCGGGGCTTCGGCCCCCTCTTCGATACGGAGGCGGGCCTTGCCCGACAGTACCGCGCGGTCTTCAATGGCGTCATGGTCCGGGCCTTGCCGTATTACCAGGTAGGCTCCCCTCTGGACCTCTATGACCCGCGCCCTTTCTCGGCGGCCCTCTATGGCGCCGCCATCGCCGCCGCTTAGGCCGGCGGGCGCTTGCTCATGCTCCGCGCTCTCAAGCGCCGACCGCGCTTCGGGAGAAGCGCCCAACGCATCTAACGCCGCGCTGAAAAAATCGTCCCAGCCCCAATCGGCCAGTGGATCTCGCTGGGCGGCCCCAGCGTCGCGATAATGCTCATATACTATGTACATACGATGTTCCCGCATTTATGCGGGCTTTCCGGCCGCGAAGGCGCTACCATTGTGTTGCGTGCGCGGACGACGCGCGCTCCCAGGATTAATCCCGGCGGGCGCAGGACCATAGACGCGCCCCGGCTTATGCGGCCGCGAGCGGTCAACGTTTTTGCTTGCTTGTCCGGATTGCGGAAGGTGGGTAGGGAAAGCCATGCGCGCCCAGGCTGGGAGCGCGCCGCTATCTTAGAACCTATCCTTCGGGCGTCCGGAATTAATGCAGGCTACTTGAATCATGCGGACCTCCTGAAGGTTGGTTTTAAGAAGAAGCCTTGCCGTCAAGGCCTCTTGTCGATCGTGATACTAAACCAGGCCAGCGTAAAGGGAAAGTGTACTAATCGCTTTAAACTGAATTGGGCACAAGCCTCGCGGGCTTTACTATAAGGCCGGCCTTTGTGTATATTCTTTAGCATAGCGCTACATCATTATCAACGCGAGGTTAACGTATGCCCACGTACGAATACGAATGCCGAAGCTGCGGGTATACCTTTGAGAAATCCCAGAGCATGTCTGAGGACCCCATAAAGGATTGCCCCGAATGCGGCAAGGACGTCCGCCGCATTATTTTTGGCGGCTCGGGCGTTATCTTCAAGGGTTCCGGCTTTTATGTGAACGATTCGCGGGGCAAGAAGAGCGCCGCGAGCTCAGCCTCCTCCGACGCTAAAGGGGGAGAGGCTAAGGAAGGCGGGGCGCAGGACGTAAAGAAAAGCGCCGAAAAATCCCCCGGCGATGCGCAGCCAAAAAGCGCCGAGAAAGCGGAGAAGAAGCCTGAAGCTTCCGCGCCCATAAAAGCGAAGGAAGGCTCCTGAAGCCCAGGGAAACGCCCCGCTACTACTGCCAGCATTGCGGGGCGGAAGTGGGGCGGGACGAAAAAGCCTGCCCGAAGTGCGGCA
>JBFZES010000402.1:0-15210 GCA_041306725.1 Spirochaetaceae bacterium
GCACGGCGGCCTGTGGTCCAAAGAGGCGGAGGATTACCTCCTGGCCAACGCGCCGGCGATATAACGGCTTGCCGGCGATATAATCGGTTAACGGCGCCAGGCCCCCTAGGGGCCTGGCGCGCCGTCCTAGGCCTTCGCCTTCGCTTTCGGCTCCGGCAGGCCATAGTGCTCGCGCGCGGCGTCGTAGCCGGGTATCTGCGCGGCATAGCGGGCTATCATCTTCTTGAGCGCGGCCAGCTGCTTGTCTGAGAGAGCGCCCTTGCCGGCGAATTGGCCGGACAGGGACTCGTAGAAATCACGGTCGTTGAATTCGCGCTTGCCGCGCTTTACCGGCGGATTCCAGCTCTGTACCGCCTTCATGAGTTCGAGCAGGGCCGCGCTCTGGCCCGGGTCCGCCGCAGCCGGCCTTTCGGCCAGCCTGAGGCTCGACCTAATCGCTTCGAAATCGGGAATCTGCTCCGCGTACTTCGTCAGTATTAGGCCAAGCGCCGCAAGCTGACGCTCGCTCAACGCCTTCCCGCCCTCCGCCTGCGTGCGCAGCGACGCGCAAAACTTACCGTCATCATAGATTTTCTTGCCGACCTTACGCGCCTCGGCGAATTTAACCGCAGAGAGCAGTTCCAAAGCCCGTACTATTTCAGGGGGAGTATCCTTGGGCTTTTCAAGTTTGAGGCTCGTAGCCAGGTCGCCGTCTATCTGCTCTATGTACTTGCAGGCTAGGCCGAAGAGGAGTTGCTGCTGCCGCGACGTGATATGCCCGTCGGCGGCGAATTGTTCGCCCACCGAGCGCGCGATCTCGCGCTCGTCATAGCTGCGGCGCCCGCGCATGGTAGGTTCAGCCCAAGCTTTGACCTGGCCCAGCGCCGAGAGTATGGCTTTCGTAGCCTCGGGATCGGCCGTATCCTTGGCGCCCTCGAGCCACAAAAGGAGCTGGGCATAGAACGCCCGCATCATGTCTACCCAATCGACGGAGCCGTCTTCTATCTTATCAAGCTGTTCTTCCATCTCGGCGGTAAACTTAACGTTGAATAAGGGGTCGAGGGCGCCGACGAGAAACTCGAACACGCGCATACCCGCCTCGGTGGGTACTAATGAGCGCTTTTCTTTGCTCACGTATTCGCGTTTGTCGAGCGTGGCCAGGGTCTGGGCGTAGGTGCTCGGGCGGCCAACGCCATTCTCCTCCAAAGCCTTGATCAGCGACGCCTCGCTGTAGCGGGCGGGCGGCTTGGTGAATTTTTGTTCGCCGAGCCATTCCAGGCAATCGAGTTTCTCGCCCGCGGCCAGCGGAGGAAGCCTGCCTTCGTCGCCCTCATCCTGCTCCTCATCGTCTTTCTTGTCGGCGGCCTGCTCTATGCCGCTGGCCCGCATGTAGCCGGGGAAGACGATCTCCGATGCCGTAGCCCTGAACAGATAGGTATGCTCGCCATCGGTCTCTATTTCGGCCGTGCGGCGGGCTATGCGCGAAGGCACCATCTGGCTGGCTACGAAGCGTTCCCATATCAGGGCATACAGCTTTAATTCTTCCGGCTTAAGCCTCGAAAGGCTCTGCGGCGTCTGGGTGACTTCGGTGGGGCGTATAGCCTCATGCGCTTCCTGCGCGCCGCCCCGGCTCTTGTATACGTTCGGCGCGCCTGGCAGGTATTCCGGGCCGTATTCCGTTGCCACGAAGGCGCGGCAGGCATCCTGGGCGCTCTGCGCTATGTTGAATGAATCAGTTCGCATGTAGGTGATCAGGCCGTTTTCGTAGAGGGCCTGGGCTATGCTCATCGCGCGCGCGGGCGAGAATCCGCATACGCTGGAAGCCGCCTGCTGCAAAGAGCTGGTTATGAAGGGCGCGCGCGCCTTGCGCTGTATCTCTTTCTCTATGATGCGCGCTACCCGCAATGAACTCGATTCGAGTTCCGCGCGTATCGTAGCCGCCTGTTCGGCGCTCTTTATCTCGGCCTTGTCGCCGTCGATCTGCGCCAGCTTGACGGTAAACGGGTCGCGCGGATCGATCAATTTCCTGACGCTCGCCCCGAGCGTCCAGTATTCTTCCGGATTAAAGCCCTTTATCTCGTTCTCGCGCTCGCATACCAGGCGCAGCGCCACCGATTGAACGCGGCCGGCGCTTACCCCGCCCCGCACCTGCTTCCATAAAAGCGGGCTTACCTTGAAACCGACCAGCCTGTCGAGCACGCGGCGCGCCTGCTGGGAGTCCACGCGCTTCATGTCGAGCTCACCCGGTTTGGAAAAGGCCTCGACTATCGCGGTTTTGGTGATTTCGTTATAGGTGACGCGGCTGAACTTCTCCGGCGGCACTATGCCTTTGAGCAGCTCGAACAGGTGCCAGGCTATAGCCTCGCCTTCGCGGTCCGGGTCGGGCGCCAGGATCACCTCGTCGCAGCCTTTGGCGGCCGCCTTCAGCTCGGCTATCACCTTAAGGCGTCCGCTCGTATTAACGTACGCGGGCTTAAAGCCGTGCTCTACGTCGACGCCGAGCTTTTTAAGCGGCAGGTCGCGCACGTGGCCCATTGAGGCCTTTACTATAAAATCCTTGCCAAGATACTTGTTGATGGTCTTCGCCTTGGCGGGAGACTCTACGATGACCAGCTTCACTCTCTTGATACCTTTCAAAGCGCGGGTGGACTATACCTGGTTAGGCGAAGCCCACTATAGCCCATACCTGCTTGGCTTGCCAGCCCGCTCCATAGTATAGTCTCCCGGTAACAAAAGCCACCGCGGGAGCGCCATGTTTAAAGCCATCTTGTTCGACGTCGACGGCGTGCTCGTGCTGTCAGAGCCCTTCATAGCCGAAGCCGGCGCCCTCATGTTCGGGGAACTGTACGGGGTACGGGTGGATCCCGCGGAATTCACGCCCTTCATTGGCACCGGCGAGGCGCGCTACCTTGGCGGCGTGGCCGAGGCAAGGGGCATAGAGATAGATTTGCCTTTAGCCAAGCGGCGCATATACGAACTCTATTTTAAGTGCATACGGGGCCGCATGGCGGCCGTGCCTGGCGCTATCTCCCTGGTGCGGAGCCTACGGGCCGCCGGCATCAGGGCGGCCACCGCCACCAGCGCCGACCGCGTAAAGCTGGACGCAAACCTCGAGGCCGTGGGCCTGCTCGAAAAGGACTTCGACGCCCTCGTATGCGGCAACGACGTGAGCCGCAAGAAGCCTTTCCCCGATATCTACCTGGAGGCCGCCAAGCGCCTGGGCGTGGAGCCCAAGGACTGCCTGGTCATAGAGGACGCGCCCGAAGGACTGCGGGCGGGGGCGGCGGCGGGCTGCCTTTGCATAGGCCTGTCCACGACCTTTCCCGCCGAAATCCTCCTTGAAGCCGGCGCATCGCGCGTGCTGCCCGACCTAAGCGGAGGCCTTGCGGCCCTTCGGCCTTAACTGGTTCCCCGAAGCTTGTCGCTCTACGCCACGCTTCGGGAAACAATCAGACTATCAGCACACCCTCAGGCACTCTATCCCTAAAAGCGCTGCTAGCTTCTCGAGCTTCCCGGCCACGTGCCCCACGCCTATGGCCGCGTGGTGGGCGGGCCCTGGCCTGGACCAGCGGTCCACGAAGTCCCGCGCGCCTATGGGGAAGCGGTAGCGGCTGTTGGCGTTGCCTATGTGCAGGGTGGGGCCGGCTACCGATTCGCCTTCCGCCGTGAGCAGGAAGGTTTTGCCTCCCGCGCCCTGTACCACCGACAGGAAGGTGACCGGGCCGAGCTTCACGCTCATCTGTATGGACAGGCCCTTGCCCGGCTTGCCGTGGTACACCGGCAGAGGCACGAGGCCCACCTCTCCCTCGGCTATTGCGGTATGCGCGGGGCCGTCGTGGCCCCAGAGCACCACGTCGTCGTTGAAGTCCATGGCGTAGAACTCCACGAAGGAGCCGCCCGCTCCCAGGCCGTCCATGATCTTCATGGCCATGGCGTTCTTGATCTCGCACTCGCCGGCCACCGGCACGTGGTGCGCCGTGAGCAGGGTATTGCCCGCTATGACCGAGGTGACGATGTTCTCGTGCTCGCCGCCGGGGCTGCCCTCGTAATAGTAGGCCATGGCGCCAAGGCCGTGCTTGGCCACGAGGGCGTCCAAGGCGCAGGACGTGCGGGCGGCCCGCTCAAGCTCGGCCTCTTCGCATTCGGGGTCCACCGTAAACTCGCGCAGGAACTGTTGCCGTTTTGCCTTGAGCTCCCCGGCCTCCACCGCGTCGCGAAGGACGCGAAGCTCGTCCATCTCGAGGAGGTCAAAGTGGCTGCCGAACACCGATGCCAAGAGGGTAAGGTCGGTATACACGTCCAGCATGCCCGCGTAGTAGTGCCCTAGCACGCCCACGCGGGTATCGCGGAGCAGGGCGCGCAGGGCTATGGCGTCTATCCAGCCATTGATCTCTTCCCAGGCGCGGGGCTCCTTGAGCCAGCCGGTTACCAGGCGGTAATCGATGCCCGCCTTGTTGAACACGTTGGCTATTTCGGGCACGCAGCAGGCCTGGCAGTGGGCGAGCCATTCGCCGGTCATGGCGCCGCGGTCGCCGAGCTTGTTGAAGCTTTCGTAATCTATGGCCGGCACGGGCTGCAGGTTGAGCACCACGACCGGCACGCCCACCTTCTGCACCACGGGCAGCACGGTGTGGGAGAGCGCATAGGTGCTTATGTAGAGGAAAATGGCGTCCACGTTCGCGGAACGGAACATGTCCCCAGCTTCGCGCGCTTTCTGCGGATTGTCGACGAGGCCGGCGTTCACCAGTTCCACGCCGGCGCGCTGCATGCGCGCGGCTATGGCGTCCTGGTAGGATACGAGGCGGTCGTGGAGACCGGGGAACTGGCCCCAGTAGGTATCGAGCCCTATGCCGTAAAGCCCTATGCGCACGGGCTGAGCGTTGCCGTCTGCGTTGTTCATGGCAGCTGAATCTCCTGTCAATCCAGATGGAATAGTTCTACGAGCTCGCCCGCCACGGGGCTATTGTCCGGGTTTACGTCCATGATATCGGCCATGTAATCCCACCATGTTCGGACTATAGCCTTGGCCGCCAAGCCATCGGCCGTATTGCCCGGAGCCTTGCGCTGGAAGGCGAAAAGCGTGTTCGTCCGGCGGTCCAGGAAGATGGAGTAATCTACGACCCCGGCATCCGCGAGCTCTTTGGCCAGCTCTGGCCACAGCTCATCGTGACGGCGCTTATACTCCGCTTCCTTGCCCGGATGGAGCTTCATGGTAAAGGCGGCCCTCTCATAGGACCAGGCGTTATCGCGTGCGCTCATGGCTACCCTCCGCCTTTATTGTCCACCCGCCCGAGAAATTCGTGAATAGACAAAAGCCCGGGATTGATGGACAATAGTAGCCATGGGTAGCCCGACCACGAAAAAGCGGCCGAATCCAGGCGGCCGGCTTACGAATAACTTTAGCAGCTACTTCAAGGTTAAGCCGGAGGACTTCACCTGGCAGGTCGTGTGCACCGACATAGGCAAGAGCGACATACCGCCGCACAGCCCTTATCCGCCCAATAAAGACGGCCACCCGACCCCCTTTAAAAGCGTGGCCACGGGCCGGGTCCTGGACGAATATCAGATCATATACGTGACGCGGGGCGGCGGCTCCTTTGAGACCATGGGCAGGCGCTGGCAGGTGAGCACGGGCTCCATGTTCTTCCTGTTTCCCGGCGTAGAGCATTCCTATAGGCCCAACGCCGATACGGGCTGGGAGGAGTATTGGATAGGCTTTAAGGGTTCCTACATAGACGCCCTCCTGGGGGCAGGCCTCATAAGCCATGAGAAACCCTTCTTCCAGATAGGCTATTCTCCCATGGTATTGCAGTACTACGCGGCTATTTTCGAAGGCGTAAAGCAGGCGGAGCCCTACTTCCATTTCAAGGTGAGCTCGCTCATCAATATGCTCATAGCCGAGGTATTGCCGCACAACCATCAAGGCCAGCCCTTGAGCCGCGCGGAGCAATTGGTCGACCAAGCCAAATTCGTCATGGCCCAATACGTGGGCAGCAGCCTTACTCTCAAGGAGCTCTGGGACCGCATAGGGGTAAGCAGCTCCCATATCGGCGCTATCTTCAAGGAAGCCACCGGGCTTACGCCCTACCAGTACTTCATAGACCTTAAGATAGAAAAGGCCAAGAAGCTCTTAGAGCAGCGCGACGAGCCTATCAAGCGCGTGGCCTACGACCTGGGCTTCGAGGACCCCTACTACTTCTCCCGGCTCTTCTCCAAGAAGACCGGCGTGGCGCCCTCGCACTGGCACCGGAGCGCGGCGGCAGATAGCGAAGGGCCGGGAGCGTAAAAAAGGCCGCCCCGCGGAAGCGGGGCGGCCGAGCTCAACAGGTATACCTTAGTATACGGTCTTCCACATGGCTATGTTCTTGGGCTCGAACTTGAAGGGCGCGCCGAGCAGCACTTCGGTGCCGCCGTCGCTGGCCTTGGTAACGGTGAAGTTGCCGAGCCTGGAAGCGGCAAAAGTCTGGCCCACGGCGCCGGTGAAGCTACCCTTGGTGGCCGCTACCGCGGCGTACGCGGAGAGATAGCCCACGTCGATGGGGTTCCACAGGAACATATAGGGGCAGGCGCCGTTCTCGATATACTCGGCCATTTCGGAGGGCAGGCCGAGGCCGGTTACCTTAACCTTGCCGATGAGCTTGCGGTCGGTGATCACGCGGCCGGCCGCGGCTATGCCTACGGTGGTGGGGGCTATGATTACCTTGAGGTTGGGGAAGGACTGAAGCAGGGCTTCGGTCTCGCTTACGGACTTGTCGCGGAGGTCGTCGCCGTAGGCCACGCGCACCAGCTTGAGGTTGGCGTACTTGGCGGCGTTCTCGGCCAGTTCTTTCTTCATCCACTCTATCCAGAGGTTCTGATTGGAAGCCTGGCTGGTGGCGGAGAGTATGGCTATGTCGCCTGCGCCGCCGGCCATGTCAAAGGCGGCCTGGATAAGGGTGCGGCCTATCATTTCAGAGTCGGCCTGGTTGATGTGGGTAAGGCGGCTGGCGGGATTAACCGCGGAGTCGGCCGACAATACCTTGATGCCCTGGCCCTTGGCGCGGGTGAGCACGGGCTGCAGCGCGTCGAAATCGTTGCCCGTAATCGTGATCGAGGCTACGCGCTGGGCGATGAGCTGCTCGATGATCTGGATCTGCGCCTCGGCAGTGGGCTGATCAGGGGCGCGGGTAATGGCCTCGAAGCCCTGCTCCTTGATGCCGGCCGCGAAGCCTTCCATCTGCTTGTCGCCATAGGGGTTGCCCGTGTTCTTGAAGATGAAGGCATGGCGTTGTACCTGCGTTTCTTCTTTCGCGCCCGCGGCGAACACTGCGGTCGCCTGAGCGACCAACAATACGATAACGAGTACCATGAGTAGTCTCTTGTTCATATCAGACCTCCTAGCCCAAAGAAAACATATGTGGCATTGGTAGCAACGCTACACGGCCGCACTTTTTTTACGAATCTTGAAACGCACCCTCATGGCCAGCACGGACAGGATGAGCAGCAGTCCTATGACCACGAGCACCGCCGGCGCCTGTATATTGGCAAGGCCCATGCCATAGCCTAAGAAGCCTATGATGAAGATAGCCAATATGGGGCCGGCTATGCGGCCCACGCCGCCCGTGGTGCTTACGCCGCCGAGCACGACCATGGCTATGACCTCGAGCTCGTAGCCCTGGGCCACGTTGGGGCGGGTGCTGCCCATGCGCGAGCTTAAGAAGAGAGCGGTAAGGCCGGCCATGAAGCCGGTGACCATGAATACCAGGAAGGTAACGCGGTCGGTATCGATGCCCGAATAGCGGCAGGTAAGGCCGTTATTGCCCATGCCGAATACCGATCGGCCGAAGCGGGTCTTGTGCAGGATAAGGCCGAAGATCACCGCGCTCGCGATGAAGCACACGACGATGAAGGGAAGGCCCAAGAGGCTTCCCCAGCCTAGGTAGGAGTACCACGCGGGGAAGCGTCCCGATGCCTGGTCGCCGAGTATGATGTAGGCTATGCCGCGATAGATAATCATAGTGGACAGGGTGACGATCACCGACGAGAGCTCCTTGAACTTCGTGATGAGGAGGCCATTGATCATGCCCGCCGTGGTGGCCACGGCCAGGCAGAGCAGCATGGCGGCGGGCATAGGCAGTCCGGCATTGAACGATACGGCCATGATCACCGCGGACAGCGCCACGATGGAGCCTACCGATATGTCGATCATCCCCAGCACGATGACGAACATCATGGGAAACACGATGAAGCTCTTGTCCAGGAAGGTGGACGGCGTGCTTATGAAGGTATCCAGGTTAAGATAATAGGGCGACAGGAAGGAATTAACCACGTGCACGCCCAGGAATATGATGACGAGGAGCCATTCCCATTGGAAAAAGAACTCGCGCCAATTCCAGCGCTTGCGTATGTCTATGCGTATACCCGTATCGTCTGCCATAACTGCTTTCTCCCCCGCGATTCCGCGCTAAATCGCGCGTCGCCGCAGCGCATTGCGGTCGGTATTACGCTTGACCATCACGTTCGTAAGCACGGCCGCGAGCACCGTGATACCCTGTATGCACATTTGCCAGAAAGGCGACACGTTTATGAGCGGCAGGGCGTTGTTGAGTATGCCTAAGAGTACCGTGCCGAGTATGAGGCCTGAGAGCCTGCCCACGCCGCCGGATATGCTCACGCCGCCAAGTATGCATGCGGCTATTACCTGCAATTCGTAGCCCATGGCCGTATCGCCCTGGGCAGAGGCGAATTTCGCCACCCAGAGCACGCCCGCAAGGCCGGCCAGGGCGCCCATGAGGGCGTAAGCCAGGAATACCAGGCGTTTCTTGGGTATGCCGGAAATAGCGGCCGCCTCGGGATTGGAGCCTACCGCGTATATGCGCCTGCCGGTACGGGTATGGTTCATGAAGTACCAGGCCAGCGCATAGACTACTATGGCTATGACCACGAGATTGTTGAGCCCGAGGGTCTTGCCCGTGGCTATGGCCTTGAAGCCCGTGGACATCTGGTACGAGCTTACCCATTTGCCGCCCGACACCATGAAGGTAAGGCCCCGCACGATATTCATGAGCCCTAGGGTGGCTATGATGGGAAGCACGTTGAAGCGCGCCACGAGGAGCCCGATGATCGAGCCTATGGCCGTCCCTATGAGTGTGCCCTGCAGGAGGGAGAGGGCGGGCGCTATGGAGGGAAACGCGGCCACCGTAAGCGAGCTGACCATGCCCGCGAAGGCTATGGTGGCGCCTATAGAAAGGTCTATGCCGCGAGTGATGAGCACGAGGGTCATGCCCACCGCCAGTATGGCCAGGATGGCGGTATTGGTGAACAGGGACGTGAGATTGCTCACCGTCAGGAATACCGGATTCCGCGCCTGCACGCCGGCGCTAAGCGCGATGATGAAGAAAAGCAGGCCCAATTCCCGCAGGTTCTCGTTAAGCACGAACTTACGCGCGGCCATGGCTCGCCTCCCCGCTCCGCGCGGCGCTATCGTGCGCCACGTCCATGACCATGGCCGCATGCAGTATCTCTTCCTGGTTCGTGGCGGCAGTGTCCAGGCATGCGGTTACCCGGCCCTCTTTCATGACCACGATGCGGTCGCTCAATTCCAGCACCTCAGGCATCTCCGACGACACCAGTATGACGCCGTAGCCCTGCTCGGCGAGGTCGCCTATGATCTCGTATATGGCCGCCTTGGCCGCCACGTCCACGCCCTTGGTAGGCTCGTCCAGTATGATGACCTTGAGCTCATTGGTGAGTATCTTGGCCACAACGACCTTCTGCTGGTTGCCGCCGGACATGGCTGAGGCGCGGGTAAATATGGATTTCGTCTTGACGGCCAGTTTCTCCGTTAGGGCGCCGGCGGCGATATTCTCGGCCTTTTCGTCCATCCAGCCTAAGCGCGAGTATTTGCCCAGCGAGGGCAGCGTTATGTTCTTGCCTATGGCCCAGTCCAGTATCAGGCCCTGCTTCTGCCTATCCTCGGGCAGGTAGCCTATGCCTAGGGCAAGCGCGTCCATGGGCGTGCGCAGCTCGGCGGGCTTGCCCGACACGAACACGCGGCCGGCATCCCAGGGGAATACGCCGTAGATGGACTCGCATACTTCGGTGCGGCCGGCCCCTACGAGGCCGGTAAGGGCCAAAATCTCGCCGCGCCGCAGGGTAAAGGACACGTCGCGGAAGAAGCCCACGCGCGTAAGCCCCTCTACCTTAAGCACTTCATCGCCAAGCCGTATCTGGCGCTTGGGGAACATCTTGGATATCTCGCGCCCTACCATGGCCACGATCAGTTTATCCTGGCTAATTTCCCCTATGGGCCAGGTGCCTATGTAGCGTGAATCGCGGAACACCGTCACGCGGTCGGCAAGGCGCTGTATGTCTTCCATACGGTGCGATATAAAGATTACCGATACGCCGCTAGCGCGCAGGCCCTCGGTTATGCGGTACAGCTCTTCGCTCTCGTGCTGGGTAAGGGCTGCGGTGGGCTCGTCCATGATGATGATGCGCGCTTGCGTGGAGAGGGCCTTGGCTATCTCCACGATCTGCTGGCGGGCCACCGACAGGCCGCCCATGCGCTCATGCGAGGAAAACTTCGCGTCGAGCTGATCGAGGAGGCGCTGCGCCTCCGCGTGCGTAGCCTTCCAGTCTATGCGCCTTAAGAAGCCGGAAGTCTTCTCGTGCCCCATGAAAATGTTCTCCGCTACCGTAAGGTCGGGATAGCAAGTGACATGCTGGTATATGGCGGCCACGCCGGCTTTCTGGGCATCCATGGGCGTCTTGAATTCGACCGGCTTGCCGTCGAGGATGATCTCTCCGGCCTCGGGGCTATGCACGCCGGTAATGATCTTTATGAAGGTGGATTTTCCCGCGCCGTTCTCGCCCATGAGGCCGTGGATCTCGCCGCGGCGCAATTCGAAGTGCACCTCGTCGAGGGCCTTTACGCCGGGAAAAACCTTCGTTATATGCCTCAGTTCAAGGAGGCTATCGGAATCGTCGTTATTGCTCACAGTTGTCATTGTCCATCGAGTTTTTCGCGCCGTGAATAGACAAAACCACGCGAATGATGGACAAAACGGCAAGAATGGCCAATTATAAGCCCATGGTATTTGAGGGCTCCCAGGCGCAAAAGGACGCGGCGCTCATAGCCGACGGGGCCAAGCGCGGCGATTACTATTTCCTCAAGCTGAATCCCGACCCTGATGGCGAGCTAGCCGTCGTGTGCGGGGGCAGGGAAGTCTGCGACGAGCGCTACCTCATAGACCGTCCGGGCTTCCGCTACCACTCGCTGGAGTTCGTTGCCTCGGGAAACGGATACCTGAGCTTGGCGGGCAAGCGCGCCGCTTTGGAGCCGGGTACCGTGTTCTGCTACGGCCCCGGCATAGCACATCGCATAGAGGCGTCCAAGGGCTCGCCCATGCTTAAGTATTTCGTGGACTTCTGCGGCGCCGGCGCGGAGGCCCTGGTGCGCAAGGCCTTTAGCGACGGCAAGCCCTGGGCCTTATCCTCCGCCTCCTGGGTGCAAAGGCTCTTCGAGGAAATGAAGGCGGCCGCGGACGGGCTCGGGGACTCGCGCGACGAGGTATGCGCGCTTATCTTGCGGCAGATATTGGCCATGCTCGCGGACAGGAGCCTATCAGGCTCCCCTGAAAGCCTTGAAGGCAGCCTGCGCTTCAGGACGCTCAAGGACCGCCTTCGCGAGCTGGCCCTACGGGGCTGCGGCGTGGATGAGGCGGCGCGGTCCTGCGGCATATCCACCTCCTACTTAAGCCGCCTCTTTAGGCGCTATGACCGGGAAAGCCCAAAGCGCTACCTGCTCCGCTGCCGCATGGCCTTCGCCGCGTCGCTGCTCTTAGACCCGAAGCTCCTGGTAAAGGAAGTGGCGGCCCTGGCAGGCTACGAGGACCAGTATCACTTCAGCCGCCTTTTCAAGGCTGCCTACGGCCAATCGCCCGAGAGCTTCAGGCGGCTCAGGCACTAGTTCTTTAGTGTTACGAAGCTTGTAAAAACGCAAGCGCACTATTCCTCTCTGGCGTATCTGCACTATCATGCAGATTACATCATATCCAGAGCTTGAAAAAGCGCCGCCCTTCTGCCCAAACACAGAGTGCGAACACCACCTCATCCCCCAAGCCGCCGACTGGTGGCAGCAGGCAGGCGAGTACGATACGGTCGCCTTCGGATCCGTGCGGCGCTACCAATGCCTGTCCTGCCGTAAGACCTTCTCCATCCAAACTTTCAGGCTGGACTACTATGCTAAGAAAGTCGTCGATTACGATTCCATTCATCATGCCCATTTTGCATCCATGAGCATACGCGGCATGAGTAGATACTTTTCGCTATCCTGCGGCACCATACTCAATCGCCTTGATAGACTCGGCCGCCAATCACTGGGTATGCAAAGCCTCCTCCGCCTGTGCCTTCCTCGAACCGAGGATGTCTGTATAGACGGCTTTCAGAGCTTCGACTTAAGTCAATATCACCCCAACAATTACACGATACCGATAACAAGAGGCTCACTCTTTGCGCTCGGCTCTACCCACGCAAGCCTCCGCCGAGCCGGTCGCATGACTGAGGCGCAACAAGCAAAGCGAGCCCAAATCGATGCCGTGCATAGCTATGAGAAGAACGCCATCGAGCGCTCCTTCAGGCAGCTTCTCGATCAGCTCAGCCGCGAGTACCGACGGAACGGCCGCCAGACCCTCGTTATCATAACTGACGAGCACAAGTCCTATGCCCGGGCCATACATAAGCATCCGCTGTTTACCCAGCAATCGCAAGAGTTCCAATGCGTGCATCATACTATCAATTCTAAACTGCCGCGAAGCTACGACAATCCGCTCTTCGCATCAAACTACATAGATCGTGAAATCCGCAAAGACCAAGCTGCCCATAGGCGAGATACGGCCTGCCATTGTCGGAACGTCGCGAACGGCGTACTCCGCATGTGGTCGTACCTGTGTAGGCACAACTATTGGAAGAAATGCAGCATAAAAGCTCCTATTATTGACGATCGCAGCCATGCAGAGATGGCGGGGATTCCTAGGGAGTATATCGACTACTGCAAGAAAGGGGTGTATGAATACCGGCTTTTTCTCTCCCGCCTGAAACTCTTTACCTGGGAGGTCGATGCCTGGTTGAAGAGCATCCCTACGCCAGGCAAGCAGCACGCTGAGTATGTGATGAGGTTTGCCTATGGGTAGACTTCATGAATCGAGCAAATTAATTGTATTTATAAATTAGAATTACAACCAATCATAGCGTTGCGCATCACCGACAGAACTAAGCTTGTGCGGGAACCCGAGCAGTTTCGAATGAATGTCTTGGCTACTTTGCATTGAGATTTCATACGGAATCAGTATAGTTCTAAGCTTATTGAAAGCTTTGCTCATCAGGCTCGATGAATGAATAGCTTCGAAGCTCATTTTTTACAAGCTTCGTAACACTTTACACAAGTTCCGATTTATCCATTAAGCCGCCACATCGGTCCATTACCCGCCCGGCGATAAGGGTCCATACTGTGGCCATACTCATAGACGGAGGATTGCCATGGCCAGCCTACCCGCGAAAATGACCGGCGCCGTATTGCCGGGAAACAGCAGCGTTGAGCTGCGTAGCTACGACCTGCCCGTACCCGCTCACGGCGAGGTGCTCATACGGGTAAAAAGCTCGACCATCTGCGGCTCAGATATACGGGCCATATACCGCGAGCACCTGGGCAAGGGCCCCGAGGGCTACCAGGGCGTCATAGCCGGCCACGAACCCTGCGGCCAGATCGTGCAAGTGGGCCCGGGCTGCCGCCGCTTCAAAGAAGGCGACCGGGTAATCGTGTACCATATATCGGGCTGCGGCCTGTGCAACGACTGCAGGCGCGGCTACATGATATCCTGCACGAGCCCGCGCTACCGCCGCGCCTACGGCTGGCAACGGGACGGCGGAATGGCCGACTACCTGCTGGCGGAAGAGAAAGACCTCGTGCTGCTACCCGATAGCCTAAGCTACTCCGACGGCGCCCAGGTAGCCTGCGGCTTCGGCACGGTGTACGAAGGCCTGCAAAAGATAGGCATAAGCGGCGACGACGCGGTGCTCGTCACCGGGCTTGGCCCCGTGGGCCTGGCCACGGCCATGCTGGCGCGCGCCATGGGTTCCAGGCTAATCATAGGCACCGACATAGCCCCCGGCCGCCTCGCCCTGGCTAAGAAGCTCGGCCTCTGCGACCAGGTATTCGCCTCGGGGCCGGACAACGTGGAACAGGTACGGGCCCTAACCGGCGGCGATGGCGTTGAAAAGTCCATCGACTGCTCGGCCAACGCACAGGCGCGCCTGTGCTGCATACAGGCCGCCCGCAAGTGGGGCAAGATATGCTTTATAGGAGAGGGCGGCAGCGTAAGCTTCCAGCCCTCCCCCGACATCATCCACGACCAGAAGACCATATTCGGCTCCTGGGTTACCAATATATGGCGCATGGAAGAGCTGGTGGAGCGCCTGGTACGCTGGAACCTGCACCCCGATGCCCTGATCACCCACCGCTTCCCCCTGGAACGGGCCGGCGAGGCATACAGCCTGATGGCCGCCGGCGACTGCGGCAAGGTAGCCGTAGCCTTCGACGAGGAGCTGCTATGAGCGCCGCCATGCTAGGCGCCGGCGCAGCCAGCGGCGGCGGGGGCGGCGGAACGAAGAGCGGCGCGGAACGGGTAGACCCGGCCTTGGTGCCGAGCGTACGGCTCGCCAACGGCGCGAGCATACCGGCCATAGGCATGGGCACCTTCGGCTCGGACAGCGTATCGGCGGAAACGGTGGCCCAAGCCGTCGCGCAGGCGGCGGCCATGGGCTACCGGCACTTCGACTGCGCGGCCGTGTACGGCAACGAGGCCCGGATAGGCGAAGCGCTCAAGGGCCTCATGGCCGGCGGCATTAAGCGGGAAGAGCTCTTCATCACCTCGAAGCTCTGGAACGACAAGCACGATGAGGGCGATGTCATACCCGCCTTCGAAGCGTCGCTGCGCGCGCTGGGGCTGGACTACCTGGACCTCTACCTTATCCACTGGCCCTTTCCCAACCACCACGCGCCGGGCGTGGACGTAAGCGCGCGGGCCGGTAACGCCCAGCCTTATCGGCACGGCGCTTATATGAAAATCTGGCGAAAGCTGGAAAGCCTCGTGGACGCGGGTCTCGCGCGCAGCATTGGCACGTCCAACATGAGCGTGGCCAAGATGGAACTCGTGCTGCGCGACGCCAGGATAAGGCCTGCCGTCAACGAAA
>JBFZES010000403.1:0-7507 GCA_041306725.1 Spirochaetaceae bacterium
TGCTTTACCCTCGATGGGTTATCCAAGCTCCTGTGCCTGCCCCAGTTCAAGTTGGGCTGGATCCGCCTTTCCGGCCCTGCGCATCTTAAGGAAGAGGCGTCCAGGCGGCTTGAGATCATAGCCGACGCCTACCTCTCGGCGGGAGCGCCGGCCATGAACGCCTTAGCTGCCTTATTGCCGGCGGCGGACGGCTTCGTGCTTAGGGTACGGCAAAGGCTGGCGGCAAATCTGGCCGCGCTCCGCGGGCTTTTCGAGTATGAGGGCTCTCCCTACCGGGTATTGCGCTGCGAGGGAGGCTGGACCGCGCTCCTAGAATGCCCCCGCGTAGCCAGCGACGAGGAACTGGCCCTAGGCCTCCTCCTGCATGCCGGCGTGCTTGCCCATCCAGGATACTTATTCGATTTCGAGCGGGAAGGCTGCCTAGCCTTAAGCCTCATACTGCCGCAAAAGGACTTCGCCGAAGGCGCGGTCGCCATGCGGGGCTATCTGGACAGCCTTCTCGCCTAATGCGCGCGGAACTAGTTCTTGCCGCGATAATCGCTTTGGGCTACTATCCTAGCTAAACGGAGGAACGCCATGGCAGCAAGCATAATAGACGGCAAAAAACTCGCCGAGGACATTCGGGCGCAACTGGCGCAGAGGGTACGGTCCCTTGCCGCTCAAGGCATCGTGCCCGGCCTGGCGGTGATCCTGGTGGGTGAAGACCCCGCCAGCGTATCCTACGTGACGGCCAAGGAAAAAGCCTGCGAGGAAGCGGGCATGAAGAGCATAGAGCGCCGCCTGCCTGCCGCCGCCACCGAGGAAGAGCTCATCGCCCTCGTGCGCTCCTTCAACGACGACCCGGCCGTGCACGGCATACTCGTGCAGTTGCCGCTGCCCAAACACATAGCGGAGAAGCGCATCATAGACGCCATCCATCCGGATAAAGACGTGGACGGCTTCACGCCCATAAACGTAGGCAAAATGCTCCTGGGCGACCCCTGCTTCCTGCCCTGTACGCCCCACGGCGTGCTCAAGCTAATAGAGCGCGCGGGGGTAGCCACGAAAGGGGCGCACGCCGTGGTCGTGGGCCGCTCGAACATAGTCGGCAAGCCCCTGGCGAACCTGCTTATACGCAAGGAAATAAACGCGACCCTTACCGTGTGCCATACCGGCACCCCCGATATGGCCTACCACACGCGCCAGGCCGATATACTGATAGCCTGCGCGGGCGTGCCCGAGCTAATCAAGGCCGACATGGTAAAACCCGGCGCCTGCGTCATAGACGTAGGCGTAAACCGCGTGGACGACCCGAGCAAGGCCAAGGGCTGGCGCTTGGTCGGCGACGTGGACTTTAACGCGGTCAAGGACGTGGCTGGCTCCATAACGCCCGTGCCGGGCGGCGTAGGGCCCATGACCATAACCATGCTGCTCTTTAATACCGTAGAATCCGCCGAACGCGTAGCCGGGAAGGACGCTAAGGCGGCGTCGCGGTGAGCCGGGGCCTATCCGGGCAGGACCGATCCGGGCAAGGCCGTTCGGTAAAGAGCGACGAGGCCTGCCCGCTCTGCGACGAAAAGCCCGTCGGCATGGTTGACGTGCAGAGCATGAAGGACGAGCGCCGCGTGCCCATAAAAAAGGTGGGCGTCAAGGGGCTGCGCTATCCCATAACCGTGCTGGACCGCGCCAATACGCTGCAGCATACCACCGCCACGGTGAACCTCTACGCCGACCTGCCCCATGAATTCAAGGGCACCCATATGAGCCGCTTTATCGAGGTTTTCAACGAGCACCGCAAGGACCTGTCCATGCCCCGCTTCCTGTCCATGCTCGACGAGGTGCGCCTCGCCTTGGACGCGGAGACGGCATATTCCGACCTGCACTTCACCTATTTCATAGAGAAGGCCGCGCCGGTATCGGGCCAGAAGGGCATGATGAGCTACGACTGCTCGTACGAGGGCAGGGTAAGCAAGTCCGAGCGGGAGTTCTGGGTGACGGTGAACGTACCGGTGCAGACCGTATGCCCCTGCTCCAAGGCCATAAGCGACTACGGCGCGCACAACCAGCGGGGCATAGTCAGCGTATCGGTGCAGCTAGGCCCTTTCTTCTGGATAGAGGAGCTCGTGGCCATCGTGGAGCGCTCGGCGTCCAGCGACGTTTACACCCTCTTAAAGCGCGACGACGAGAAATACCTTACCGAGAAGGCCTTCGATAATCCCCGCTTCGTCGAGGACGTGGTGCGGGAGGTATACGTGGGGCTCCAGGCTATAGGCTCGTTCCCGCGCTTCAAGGTACAGGCGGAAAACTTCGAGAGCATACACAACCATTCGGCTTACGCCTGCGTAGAGTACGATCGCGCCGAGCAGGCGGCGCGCAATCCCCCATCAAGGACGGACTGAGGCATGGGCTTCAATACGGTGAGCAAGCTTGACGACAGGGTAATGATACGGAACGTGATCGTATCGGTGTACGACAAGACGGGCCTAGAGCCCTTCATCGCGGCGCTTCTGCGCTTCTGCCCCGGCGCGCGCTTCTATTCGACCGGGGGAAGCTACGCCTTTCTCGCGGACGCCCTCGGAGAACGCGCAGGAGCCCATCTGATGCGGATGAGCGACTACACGGGCCAGCCCGAGATGAAGGGCGGCCTCGTAAAGACCCTGGACTGGAAGATATACCTGGGCCTGCTGGCCGAGCCCTATGACGCGGACCACGACGAAGACTTAAAGCGTCACGGCGCCGTGCCTTTCGATATGGTCGTCGGCAATCTCTATCCTTTTGAGGCCGCGGCCGCCCGAGCGGCCAGCTTCGAGGAAGCCAGGCAGCATATCGATATAGGCGGCCCTTCCATGCTGCGCGCCGCCGCCAAGAACTTCCTGCGGGTGGCTCCGGTATGCGCGCCTGAACTGTACGATGGCGTAGCCCAGGAACTGGATGGAAACCATGGCGCGCTTTGCCTGTCCACCCGTGCCCGCCTAGCCGCCGAAGTTTTTAAAAGGCAATCGGCATACGACGCGGCCATAGCCCGCTATTTTACCGATTCCGCCGCCGCGCTCTTGCCCGCTTCGTACGGCTAGGCTATGCTCGCGGGCATGGAACAGAAGAAGCTCTCATCCATGTACCGAGATTTCGCCGAGGACGTGTATCCTCCTTTTATGGAGATCGTTTTCCGCGACGGGGCGGGCAAGGCAAGCACCCTGTTTTTTGAGAAAGCCGTATGGGACGTGGACGGCGATCGGCGCGGGTTGCGCTACGGCGAGAATCCCGACCAGGCCGCGGCGTTCTACAGGCCCGTCGGCGGCAACCTGTCTATAAGCGGCGCCGAGTTGGCGGAGCCTGACGGCCGCCTCGTAAGCGCGGCGGAGCTGCTCCAATTCGGCAAGCACCCGGGCAAGACCAACTTGACCGACGTCGACAGCGCGCTGTCCATACTCCGTTACCTTATGGACAGCCCGGCCTGCGCCATCATGAAGCATAATAACCCTTCGGGAGTAGCGCTCGGGCGGGATTTATCCGAGGCGTATAACGAGGCCTACCTCGCCGACCGCGTCGCCGCCTTCGGCGGCGCGGTAGTCTTCAACCGCGAGCTGGACGCGCGTACGGCCATGGCGGTCGCCGCATCCTATTGCGAAGTCGTAGCGGCCCCGGAATTCGGCCCCGGAGCCTTCGAGGCTCTGTCTGCCAAGAAGAACCTGCGCGTCATGCGCATACCCGGCATAGGGCAGCTAGCCCGCTACGCGCCTGCCCGGGTCCTCGATATTAAGACGCTCTTGGACGGCGGCTGCGTCGTCCAGTCCTCCTTCGCCAGCCGCATACGCGGAGCGGAGGACTTCCTGCCCGCCGTGGCCGAGGCTAAGGGCGAGCGCTATGCCGTGGCTCGGGAGCCTAGCGGGCGCGAGCTTAGGGATATGCTCTTCGGCTGGGCCGTGGAATGCGGCGTGCTGTCCAATTCGGTTATCTTCGTCAAGGATGGGAAGACCCTAGGCATAGGGGCCGGCGAGCAGGATAGGGTAGGGGTAGCGCTCCTGGCCCGCGACAAGGCCTATCGCAAGCTCGAGGACAGGCTGTGCTGGGAACGGCGGCAGCAGGGATGGAACGAGTGCGGCGACGAAGGGCTTAAGCGCGCCATAGCCGAGGAAGCGCGCGCGGCCAGGGGCGGGCTCGAAGGCTCGGTCATGGTATCTGACGCCTTCTTCCCCTTTCGCGACGGCATAGAAATCGGCCTTGAGGCAGGCGCCAGCGCTGTGCTGCAGCCCGGAGGCGCCTTGCGCGACCGCGAAGCCATAGAGGCCTGCAATCAATACGGCGCGGCCATGCTCTTCACCGGGCAGCGCTGCTTCCGCCATTCCTAGCTGGACGGTAGCTCGCCCTTTGCGCTATATTGATTTAAGCGCGTCGTAGCGTGCATAGGCACCTGCATCCGCCGTTGGGGGATGCTTTTTTGCGATGGCGTAGCATACAGGAGGTTATCTTTATGGGCGATTATTATCCGGCGGACGCGAATGAAGTCAGGAAGAACGGCATGCGGGGCGTGCTTTCCACGGGCGCGGGCATAGGCGTCTTGCTTTTCAGCTCGCTGCTCAATATTCCGATACTCGGTTGGATTTTAAGCGGAGGCCTCGTGGCCTTGGGAGTTCTTGGCCTTGTCGGCAAGGGTAAGTCCGATAAAACCACGGGCACCATCATGATGGGGGCAGGCATACTCGGCCTTGCTTCGTTTATCTTCAAGGGCCTTACCGGAACGCTGCTCGGCCTCGGCGGCTTCGTTCTTATTGGCTTTGGCGTGTTCAGCCTGTTTAAGTTCGCCAAGGGCTTAAAGTCCCGTTCCTGATACGCTTCATCGCCTCCGAATAAGCCGAGGCGGGACTTGATCCGCTTCGGCCCCTCGCTTGGCCATTCTCCTCATTGCCGACGATTAGGGAGTCTATGCGGTATTTCCTCGAAACATACGGCTGCCAGATGAATAAGGCGGAATCTTCGGCCTTGGAAGTGCAATGCGCCGAGCATGGCTGGCTTAAGGCCGCCACGCCGGAAGAAGCCGACCTCGTACTCATCAATACCTGCAGCGTGCGCATAAGCGCGGAAAACCGCGCTTGGGGCCGCATAAGCCACTACGTGGCCAAGAAGCGGGAACGCCATTTTTTCCTGGTCGTGACGGGCTGCATGGCCGAGCGCCTCAAGGAAAGCATGCGCGTAAAGCAGCCTGCCATAGACTATGTGCTGGGCAATTTTCAAAAGCAGGCCTTCTCGCTCGTGCTCGACGCCGCCGCCCGCGGCGAGCGCCTCCCCGTGGTGGAGGAGAGCCCGGAATTTAGCTTCGCGCCTTCGCATCTGGAGCCTGGCGCTTTTAGGGCCTACGTGACTATCATGCACGGCTGCAATAAATTCTGCTCATACTGCAACGTCCCCTATGTTCGAGGCCGGGAATCGTCGCGGGACCCCGCCGCCGTCCTCCATGAGATAGGCGAATTGGCTGAGCGCGGCATACGCGAAGTGACGCTGTTAGGACAGAATGTCAACTCCTACCGGTGGGAAGGCGGGGAATCAAGCCTCGATTTCCCTTCGCTCTTACGCGTGATAGCCGATAAGGCGCGGGGCACGGCCATACAGCGCATACGCTTCGTGTCTAGTCATCCGAAGGATTTGTCCGAGGACACCATACGGGTAATCGCCGAGGACAGCCTGTTCGCGCGCCACATACACCTCTGCGTCCAACACGGCTCGGACACCGTACTCGCAGCCATGAACCGCAAGTATACGCGAGCCTCCTATCTTGAACTCGTGGCCAAGATGCGCGCGAGCATACCCGAACTCACCCTGTCTACCGATATCCTCATGGGCTTTCCCGGAGAGACCGAAGAGGACGTGCAGGACACCCTCTCCCTCATGAGCGAAGTGCGCTTTGCCTACGCCTATATGTACTTCTTCAACCCCCGCGAAGGGACGCCCGCGGTTAAGCTTCCCGGCGCTTTGCCCGATGCTATAAAGAAGGAGCGCCTCGCGCGGGTTATAGCCCTTCAAAGGGGGATTACCCGCGAGCTCATGAAGGGTTACGTGGGCTCCGTGCGCGAAGTGCTCGTAGAGGCTGTGTCGAAAAAGCGCGAGGGCGAAATGCTTGGCCGTACCGATCAGGATATGATGGCGGTATTTCCCGCTCCGCAGTCCCGCATAGGCAGCTTCGTTAGGGTTCGATTGAATGCGCTGCGGGGCGTTACGTTCAGCGCAGAGGAGGTACTGTGATGCCGTGGAAACTGCTGGCGTTTATCGCGACTATGACCATAGCGCTCGTGTTCGTGGGCTTTAATCTTGAGAATAGCTGCGACATTTCCATCGTCTTCATTACCTTCCGCCAGGTGCCGGTCGTCATAACCATACTAGCCTCCTTCGTGCTCGGGCTCCTCGCCGCGTTCTTCCTCTCGCTCGGCAAAGGCCATGCACGGGGAAAGGCCACGGCTGCGCGCGCGGGCTCTAGCCGACAAACGACGCGCGTGCCGGGCATGGGCGGCGTCGAAGGCGCCATCGCCGGCGAGCCGCTTACCGAGCCCAGCGCGGGAGGCAAAAAGCCCCGCGCGCCGGCGAGCAAAGCCCGGCGCGTCAAACGGGGCGAGCCTGGCTCCCCCGATACCCAGTAGGCATCGATGGCCCGAAGCGGAATGCTCCTGCCTATCTCTATGCTTTTCCTCGTTACCTTCGGCGCTAGCGCCCAAGGCGCCGCGACCGAGGAACTGGATACCCTGGTGGCCCGGCTTTCCGCCAGCCCGGCCACTGCCGCTTTCGCGGAAACGGTAATCAGCGCGGCGCGCAGCCGTCCCGATATTCAGGAAGCGCTTATCCTGCTTAAAATCCTTAGCCCTAAGGCCCCGGCCTCTCTCCGTAAGCCCCTGCTGCGCGAACAGGCTATGCTGCTCGAATTCCTTGAGCGCTGGATTGAGGCGGCCGCCCTTTGGCAGGAAGCCGCCGCGACGCCGCCGGGAGCGGGGGACGCCGAATCCCTCATATCGGCCGGGCTCTGTTTCTTGCTCGGCGGCGACGGCGCGCGGGCTCAAGCGGTATCGGCCGCGGCCAGGACTATCAGCGCCGATGCGGCCGTCATCGACAAAGCCAGGCTCATATCGGGCTGGGCCCTGCTATCGTCGGGGGACAGGGCCGCGGCATTTGCCGAAGCCCAGGTTGTGCTTGAGGCGGGCTTTAAGCCCCTGAGGCTAGCAGCCTTCGACCTTGCCCTGGCGGCGAGCGATGCCGCGGAGGCTCCCTTGGTCGCGCGGCAGAGGCTAGCCGAGTATCCCCTCATGGGCGATGCGGCCCTTCATCCCCGCTACGCCCTCCTATCGTTGGCCGGCAAGGCTCAGCTCTGGGTACCCGAGGAGGCGCAAAGCGGATCGGCCCTCAGCCTAGGCACGACTCCTGCCTCCGCGAAGGAGCCTGATGCTTCCGCCGACGCCGCGCGGCCTACCCGCTATCAGGTCGGCGCATTCAAGGACGCCGCTAACGCGGAGAACGCTCGTAAAAGGCTCGGCGATAAGGGTTTCGT
>JBFZES010000404.1:0-3777 GCA_041306725.1 Spirochaetaceae bacterium
CACCCTCGAGTGCTTCGATCTCGGGCACGTGTACGCCAGCCACTACCTTATCAAGGAAGGGCTCCTCGAGGCCCCCTACCATTACGGCTTCGTGCTCAACGTGCCCGGAGCCGTGCCCTATACGGTAGAAAACCTGTCCGCCTTCATGAAGGCATTGCCCGCAGGGGCCGATTTTACCGTCATGGGCATAGGCCGCTCGTCCCTGCCCGCGCAGTACGGCGCCCTGGCCAACAACGGCTGGATACGCGTGGGCTTTGAGGATAATGTATACTTCAGCAAGGGCGTGCTTGCCAAAAACAACGCGCAGCTGGTCGAACGGGCCGCTCGCATAGCGCACGAGGCGGGGCTTAAGCCCGCGAGCCCCGACGACGTCCGCCACTATCTCAAGCTTCGCGGCTAAGGCCCCGTACAAGCTAAGGAGCAACTATGCATGACTACCCTTCCTACGACTATAAAAAGATACCGCTCTATAAGGACGTGACGCCCGAGGAGTGGAACGACTGGCGCTGGCAGATGCGCAACAATATCAAGGACGTCGATACCCTGGCCAAGGTCATACCCTTGAGCGTCAAGGAAAAGGCCGACGTATCCGAGGTGCTCAAGATATTCCGCATGGCCATAACGCCCTACTACGCGAGCCTCATAGACCAGGGCAACCCCGGCTGCCCGGTGCGCCTCCAGGCCGTTCCGCGCCTGCCCGAGACCCATTTCGACGAAAGCGACCAGGAAGACCCCCTGCACGAGGACGCGGACAGCCCGGTGCCCGGCCTTACGCACCGCTACCCGGACCGCGTGCTGCTCCTCGTCACCCATATTTGTTCCATGAACTGCCGCCATTGCACGCGCAGGCGCATCGTGGGCGAGGAAGACATGAACATGCTGGACCAGCATGTGGACGCCGCGGTCGAGTACATCAAGAATAACCCTATCGTGCGCGACGTGCTCATATCCGGCGGCGACCCCCTCGTGCTCTCCGACGAGAAGCTCGAGCGCATCATATCGAAGATCCGCGCCATACCCCACGTGGAGATCATACGCATAGGCACGCGCACGCCCGTGGTCATGCCCCAGCGCATTACCGACGGCCTCGTCGGCATGCTTAAAAAGTACCATCCCCTCTACGTGAACACGCACTTCAACCATCCCAAGGAAATTACCGCCGAGGCCAAGGAAGCCTGCCGCAAGCTCGCGGACGCCGGCATACAGCTGGGCAACCAGAGCGTGCTCCTGCGCGACGTGAACGACTGCCCCGTGCTCATGAAGAAGCTCGTGCAGAAGCTGCTGACCATACGCGTGAAGCCCTACTACATTTACCAGTGCGACCTATCCCGCGGCATAAGCCACTTCCGCACCACGGTAAGCAAGGGCATAGAGATCATAGAGAACCTGCGCGGCCACACCTCCGGCATGGCCGTGCCCACCTTCGTGGTGGACGCGCCCGGCGGCGGCGGCAAGACCCCGGTCATGCCCAGCTACCTGATCACGAGCAACGACAAGCGCGTGGTGCTCCGCAACTACGAAGGCGTGATAACGACCTACGACGAACCCGGCGAATACCACGAGGACTGCGGCAAGTGCCGCATATGCTACGACGAGGTGCAGCTTAACGCCACCTGCGGCGTGGCCAGGCTGCTTTCGGGCGACGAGAAAACCCTTGAGCCTAAGGGCCTCGTGCGCGCCGCGCGCAATTTTAAGGACTTGAAGCCGCGGGGCAAGCGCTAAGCGCGGCGGAAGCGCATGCGGTACGAAGGCGCCGGTTTTTTAGGCCAGGTAAGCTTTATAACCGGGCCAGGCAAGGATAGCGGCAAGACCGCCTTCATGAACCGGGCTGCCTTCCTCGCCCGCCGCGCGGCGCGGGAGGCGGGCCTGCCGCCGCCCGCCCTGCTCACGGCGGGCTACGACGGGGATACCCGCGATTTCCTGTCGGGGGCGCGCAAGCCCTCCGTGCCGGTGGAAGCGGGCGACCTCTTCGTCAGCGCCGAGCGCTTCCTCCGCGAAGGCGGTTCGTCGCCGGAGATACTGGACGCCGCGCCGGGACGCAGCGCGCTCGGGCGCCTCTGCGTGGCCCGAGCGCACAGGGCGGGCGCGGTGGCGCTCGTGGGGCCGGGAAGCAACGCGCAGCTCGATTGGCTGCTCGCCCGCGTCGTCGACGAAGGCCTCTGCTCCTGCGCCTTGGTAGACGGCGCGGTGAACAGGATAACCCCGCTGGCCGGCCGCCCCGACGCCACGCTCATTTACTCGCTGCGCGTAGACCGCGCGGGCCTGGAATCGGCGCTGGCCAAGATCAGGCGC
Organism: Spirochaetaceae bacterium; assembly: GCA_041306725.1. Lineage (GTDB taxonomy): Bacteria > Spirochaetota > Spirochaetia > Treponematales > UBA12059 > UBA5200. The sequence continues at coordinate 2,293 of JBFZES010000404.1, forward strand.
ATGGCCCTGCTCATGGACCTGCCGCTGGCCGCGGAGCCTGCGGCGCAGCGAGGGGACGGGCCGCCGGCCGCGCGGGCTAAGGACGGGGCGGTGACTGCGGCAGCCGGCGTTTACGCGCTTGAAGGCGCGCTTACGGCCGATACCCTTTCGCTCGTGCCCAAGGAGGCACGAACGCTCGCGATCGACGACTTTACCAAGGTGTTTTTGGATTACGCCGCCCTGAAGGCGCTCCTTCGCGAGCGTTCGCTCCAGGTGCGCAGGCGCCCGCGCTTTAGAGGCTTCTCGCTGATAACGCGCGGCCTTCCCGATAGCCTGGCGCTTGAGCGCCTGAAGGGCCTTACTATACTCGGCCTGCCCATAGAAGGGTACCTGGGCTTCAATCCCTACGGGGAAAGCGCCCAAGGGGGGGCAGGCCAGTGAAGGACGCGTGGAATTTCGCCGGGCTCGACGATTTCTGGCCCCGGTACGAGCCCTTGTCTCCCTGGGCTCGAGACGAACGCGACGAGCGCAGGGTGCACGCGGAAAAGGCCGCCATAGAAGCCCGCTACGACGAGCTTGAGGCCGCGGCCGCCTTCATCGCGCGCGCCAAGGCCGATCCCCTGGCGCTCGACCGCGTGGCCTATCACCTCAAGCGCATGCCCCGCCTTCCCCTCGCGCCGAAGGACGACTATGAGCTCCTCGAGCTCTTCCAGATAAAGAAATTCCTGGCCAATTACCGCGGCCTCCTTTCTGCCCTGGATGCCCAGGCGCGCTCGCGCTTCGGCCTCTATCCCGCCGCCCCTGAGCTGGCCGCCGAGCTCGATAGGGGAGGCTCGGACGCCGAGACTTTCTACCTCGCGGATTCGTACAGCCCGGATTTAATGGACTGCCGCGCCGGCCTTGCCCGCCTGGACGCTGAGCTTAAGTCCGCGAAGGATGCCGCGTCCGCGGAGATAAAGGCTATCCTGGGCCTGGACTTCGACGGCAGGGACTTCCTCATCGTGGCGCTCACGGCCCTTGAGCCTGAGGCTCTGCGGAAGGCCCGCTGCCTGGCGGAACCCTACGACGACGCGCGAGCCCTCGTGCGGCCGGCGCCGCGCGCCGAGCTCATAGCCCTGTCCGACGCGCGGGAAGGCCTCCTTGAGCGCGAGCGCGAGGCGGAGGCCGCCGTCATACGGCGGCTGTCCCTGCTGGCGGCGGCGGCCATGCCCGCGCTCAGGGCCGCGGTTGAGGCGGTAAAGCGCTGGGACCTCGCCAGGGCGGGAGCGCTTCTGGCGGCGGCCACGGGCGGCACCCGGCCCCTGTTGGGAACGGGAGGGCTTGAGCTTTCCTCCGGCCGCTTCATACCCTGCCAGGAAGAATGCGCCGCGCTGGGCCTGGGCTACACGCCCCTGGACGCCCATTTTGAGGGCAATGCCATCGTGCTCTTCGGCTCCAATATGGGCGGCAAGACCGTGGCGCTCAAGACCCTGCTCTTCATGCAGCTTTTGGCCCAGGCGGGGCTTT
>JBFZES010000405.1:0-4712 GCA_041306725.1 Spirochaetaceae bacterium
GCGAAAACGTGGTACGGAGGAAAATAGAGGAAGTCAGGAACGAGCTGTCCATGAGCAGCGCCGAGGGATATTTCTTCCAGGAAGCCGTCATATTCCTCGGGCGCATGGCCCTGCTCGGCGCTGGGCTAGCTTGGTCGGGCTCGCTCGGCGCGGACGGCCATGCGCGCGACCCTATCGATCTTGCCCGCGCTGCCCTTCCCTTCTTCGCTATCGCGGTCCTAGGCGACTACTTCTTCCTGCGCGCCATAAACCGCTCCTTAGAGCAGGATAACTATCGCAAGCGCTTCCTAAGGCGCTAGGCGCCTATCGCGCTAGGTGCCAATGGCGCTAGGCGCGGCTGGCTACTAGGCTCATGGCCGTTCGTGGGGCAGGAGCCTGCGCCGCGGCCTAAAGTAATTTTTCGGCGAATAATGGTAGAGGTCGGCCACCTTGGTCATGTATATGCAGGCGTAGTCGTCTATCTGGCCGGCGTAGCGGCTCTCCTCCTGGCCGGCGCGCAGCACCTCGCCCCAGTAGGGGTTAAAGTGCTTGCGGTGCTCCACGAGGCGGTCGGATATGTCCTGGTTGATGCGGTCCGACTCCTCGAAGAGCTTGTCCAGGCTGGCGCGGTTTCCGGGCTTGCCCTCGTAGCGCTCCATATCCATGCGGTTGATCTCCGCCTCTATCTGCTCCTTGCGCTCCATAAGCCGGTCTATATCCGCCTGCAGCTCCTTGGCGGCCTCCAGGCTCGCTATCTCGCGTTCAAGGTCGTCCAGCACGAGGGCCGTGCGCCAATCGCAGCGCTTCTTTATAGACACGACATCGCCGTATATATGGTCTCCCAGGTATAGTATTTCCCTGCCCTCTAGCCCCAGGTCGCGCTGGAGGGGCTTGAACCAGCCGCCCTGATAGAGGCCGCTTGCCACCGAGCCCTCATGGTTGCTCATAAGCCCGGTTTCGGGGTCTATGCGCAGGAAGCGGCTTGGCCGCTCGAAGAAGCGGGGCTTATCAGCGAAGGTAATGACCAGGTCGAATACCTCGCGCCAGCCCTTATGGCTCTTCCAGAAGGGGTCCATGGCGTATTCCATAAGGGCCTTGGTATAGTCGTAATCAGAGTTGGTAATGATCATGAGCTTCTTGCCGTAGTCCTTGTAGCGCTCAAGGAGCCGCGGCACCAGGGGGTCCTGGATGACGAAGCGGGAAAAATCCGCCTTGATGGCCTCTTTGAGGCTGCCGTCGCGGTGCACCTGATCCACGGCTTCCCCGACGCTCTTGGCTAAATCCGCGTAATCGGGCAGTTCAACGCCTTGGGACTTGAGCTGCACTATCTGCGCATAGAGCACGCCCGTGGATATGGCGAAGAGGGTATCGAGCGGCACGAAGCTTGGATCGGAGAGCTCTATGGCCACGTTTTGGTAAATCCGCTGCATAAGCCTGAAATCCAGGGGCGTAAGGCCATGGAAGGCCGTCTTTACCTTGCCGTAGCGGCTGAGCTTAAGGAGGTTGCCGTTGCGCGTGTCTATGACAAGGCCTACCATGGCCCGCTGCGCGTCGAAAGCCAGGTCCGCCACGGCCGCCGGGTAGCCATAGTCCTTGACCAGGAGCTTAGCGGCATAGGCGTGGGCCAGGGCCTCAAAGGCGTTCGCGTCGTAACGCACCAGCGTATAGTCCATATCGAAGCCTATGAGGCTTATCTTCTTGAGGTTGAGCGAACGATTCACGTAAACGGCCATAACTGCTCCTCCGCGCGGGCAAGCAATGCCTGCGACCCGCTTGCGCCTATGCCGAGCTTAGGGCATGGGAGGGACCGCGTCAACCGATGGAAGCTTTTGCCTATGCCGAATGCCTTGCTTGACGGCGACAATGTTTATGCCTTGCGCTTTGTAATTATGTGGCGATGGGCAAACGATTTCGCTAGTACGCCAATCCGTGAAACAATGCGCAACCTTTACCCAAGCGATTCGGTCAGTTACATAAGGAGTACAATGCATGACCGACACCACCCTAGCATCGCCTAGCCCTGAAGCAAAACCGGATTGGGTAGCGGGAATGGCGCGCTTCGAGAAACCGAACGCGCGCCGCGCCGCCATACAGCTCGTCAATACCATGCTGCCATATTTTTCTCTGATCGCTCTGATGGTCATATCCGTCGCGCGCGCGTGGCCGTACTGGATTAGCTTGCTCATAGCCCTGCCCGCTGGCGGCTTCCTGGTAAGGCTGTTCATCTTCTTCCACGACTGCTGCCATGGCTCGTTCTTGGCCTCACGGAAAGCCATGGACCGCCTAGGCGCGCTGCTCGGCGTGCTCACCTTTACCCCCTACGGCGATTGGCGGCATTCCCATGGCATACACCATACGACCTCCGGCAACCTTGACCGCCGCGGCGTTGGCGACGTATGGACTATGACCCTCGACGAGTATCGCGCCGCCCCATGGCAAAAACGGCTAGGCTACCGGCTATTCCGCCATCCCTTGGTCATGTTCGGCCTTGGCCCGCTCTTCGCCTTCGTCGTAAGCCAGCGCTTTCCCAGCAAAGGCGCGGGCAAGAGGCAGGTTCTCAGCGTCATAGGTACCGACATCGCCCTGCTCGCCATCGCCGTAATCGCTTCGCTGACCATAGGCCTGCGTACGTATCTGCTCGTGCAAATGCCCGTTATGTTCTTTGCCGGGTTCGGGGGTATATGGCTGTTCTATGTGCAGCATCAGTTCGATCCCGCATACTGGGCCCGTTCCGGCGATTGGCAGGCGCAGCAGGCGGCTATGGCCGGAAGCTCCTTTTATAAACTGCCCGCCCTCCTGCAATGGTTCTCGGGAAACATCGGCCTGCACCATATCCATCATCTGCGTCCGCGCATACCGAACTACAACCTTCAGGAATGCTACGACTCTACCCCGGAAGTCCGGACGGTCGCGCCGCTCAGCTTGGGCAAGAGCTTTCAATCGATACGGCTTAACCTGTGGGACGAGGCGCAAAGGCGGCTTATCAGCTTCAGGGATGCGCGCACTCTTCTGCCGAGTTAAAGGCAGGCACGGGGCTAGAGCCAGCAGACCGCATGCGTACTATCAGTGCCCGGCTATAAATGCCATGACCGCGGACTCTATCTGGTCGCGAACGCGGCGAACGCCCGCCATGATATCCTCGTCGCCGCCCTTCATGGATGAGGGGTCGTCGAAGGGCCAATGATGGCGCTCCGCCTTGCCGGGAAAAACAGGGCAACGCTCGGCGGCTTCTTTAGAGCATACCGTTACTATTGCGTCGAAGCTCCGTCCGGCCTTATGGAAGTCAAGCACGCTCTTGGTGGCGTTTTTGGAAATATCGATACCCCGCTCGGCCATGGCGCGCACGACATAGGGGTTGAGTTTGCCGGGCTCCAAGCCCGCGCTCTCCGCGGCAAAGCGCTCGCCCGCGTAGAATTTCAAAAAAGCCTCGGCCATCTGGCTGCGGGCGGAATTATGCACGCAGAGGAAAAGCACGCTCGTCATAGGGGAAGCTCCGATGGATTACTGCGCGTTTATCAAGCAGGGGCATCGTCCCCTACCCTGGCCTATCCTTGCAGGCGCCGCTACATCCCGCTTAGCTAAGCGCTTTTCGCGGCGTCAGCGGGAAAGCTCTTCCTCGTCGCCCTGGCTATCTTAACGAGGCTCAGCATGACGGGCACCTCGACGAGCACGCCCACCACGGTAGCCAGGGCTGCCCCGGACAAAAGGCCGAAGAGGCTTATGGCTACCGCCACCGCGAGCTCGAAGAAGTTGGAGGCGCCTATCATGCCCGCGGGGGCCGCGATAGCGTAGGGCACCTTCCAGGCCCGCGCCCAGCCGTAGCCTATGAAGAATATCAGGTAGGTCTGTATGACGAGAGGCACGGCTATGAGCGCGATAGCCAGCGGATTGGCCAGGATTACGTCGCCCTGGAAGGCGAAGAGTATGACCAGGGTCAACAAGAGCCCGCCCTCGGTTATGCCGTCGAATTTCTTGACGAATACCCCGTCGAACCATTCCTTGCCGCGCTTCTTTATGAGGCTCGAGCGCGTTAGCGCGCCAAGGCCTAAGGGTATGACCACGAAGAGCACGACGGAGAGTATGAGGGTATCGAGGGGCACGCGCACCTCGCTTACGCCTAAGAGGAAGGCCACGATGGGCGTAAAGGCGAAGAGTATGATGAGGTCGTTTACCGCCACCTGCACCACGGTATAGCCGGGGTCGCCGTCGGACAGGTAGCTCCACACGAACACCATGGCCGTGCAGGGCGCGGCGCCGAGCAATACCGCGCCGGCCAAATACTCCGTGGACAGATCCCCGGGTATGAGGGCCTTGAATGCCACCTTGAGAAAGAACCAGGCTATCAGGTACATGGTAAAGGGCTTAATGAGCCAGTTGACGACGAGGGTGACGATGAGGCCCTTGGGCTTCCTGCCCGCGTTCTTTATGCTGGTAAAGTCCACTTTGAGCATCATAGGATAAATCATGAGCCAAATGAGTACGGCCACCGGTATGGACACCCGGGCGTATTCAAAGCGCCCGAGGAAGGCCGGCACGCCCGGGAGGAAATGGCCTATGGCCACGCCTAAGGCTATGCAGAGGGCTACCCACAGAGAAAGATACTTGGCAAAGACGCCGAGGCCTGACTTTGGTTTATCGCTCATATGCCATCCTTTTTTTTCCACTCCGAGGCGGTCCTTAGATTATTTGGCGCTTTTGCCAAACTTGTCAAGCCAACGCCCCAAAGACCATGC
>JBFZES010000406.1:0-10843 GCA_041306725.1 Spirochaetaceae bacterium
GTCTGCATCTTAAAGCTTGGGTCGTGCACGGACTTAAAGCTCTTGAATACTTCGCCAAGCGCGTAAATACCGATAATGATGATAAGGAAATCGACGCCGCCCATGAGTTCGAGTATGTCAAAGGTGAATCGGTTGACGCCCGTCAGGCCATCAAGGCCCACCGTGGCTATCATAAGGCCAAAGGCCATGCCTATAAAGCCCTGAAGGATTTTCTCTTTGGACATCGCGGCGGTAGCCGCGAGCGCGAAGACCATGAGCAGGGTGTACTCGGCGGGGCCGAAGCGCAACGAAAACTTAGCCACAGGCACGGCGACGAACACCATGGCCACGTTCGCTATCATGCCGCCTATGAACGAAGCTACCGCGGACATGGCTAGTGCAGCCTCTGCCCGACCTTTTTGGGTCATGGGATAGCCATCGAAACACGATGCGATGGCCGCGCCGTCGCCTGGCGTGTTTAGCAATATCGACGCCCTCGAGCCGCCGAACATAGCGCCATAGTACACGCCGGCCATCGTTATCATGGCGCCTACCGGCCCCATTTTAAAGGTCAGCGGCAGTAGCACCGCGACGCCTGTTGCGGGGCCAAGGCCCGGAAGCATCCCAATTATCGTTCCAAGGACGCCGCCCAGCGTCGTCCACATGATATTGATGGGGGTAAGCGCTACCTCAAAGCCCAGCATTAGCTGGGAGAAGATTTCATTCATAGCGTCCTCCTAGCTAAATATCGAGGATCGGCATCCGCGGGAGCTGTATCCCGAGGAGCACGGAAAAGAGGATGTACACGCCGACGCTGAACAGCACCGCCACGAGCACCGTGCGGGTAAGCTTTTCCCGCCCGTTGACGAGGAAAAGTACCGCCCCAAGATAGAGTATGGTAGAAATCACGTAGCCCAACGGCTTGAATACCAGCGCGTAGCCTACGCTCGCCGCGATAGCAAGGGCTATTTCCCGGCCATGCCTCGTAAGCTTGCCGAATTTCGGGCTGTCCTTGCCATCGGCTTTACCCTTGGAGAGCCATTCCTTAACGCTGAGGCCAAGGCCGAGCAGGGTCATGATGCCGCCCAGCATAACGGGATAAACAATATGCCCCGTAGGGCTGCCAAAGCTTGCTCGCGGCAGGGTCCAGGCGCCCCAGCTATAGGCTATGCCTATGAGCATGGCCACGAGTCCTGTTATCATGTTCCAAGTCATTGAACCCTCCGTTCTAGCGTAACGAGACCGCCGGTGGTAGATCCGGCCGGCGGCCCGCCAAGATACGTTATTTCTTTGCCATGCCCAATTCTACGAGTATGTCCTTGGATAGCGCGTTTTGGGCCTCAAGGAATTTTACGAAGTCAGGCTGATCGGCGTAGCTCTGTACCCAACCGTTGCTTTCGCAGGCTTTCTTCCATTCCGGGGTCTTTACCATCTTGCCTAGGGCATCGCGCCAGAAGGTGACGGCATACGCGGGCATTTCGGGCGGCCCGAATATGCCGCGCCAGTTTGAGAAGTCGGCGGGTATGCCCTGTTCGCGTACGGTGGGCACGTCTTTGCCGACGCCGTATTCGGGACGGGTAGGCGCGGTGGAGGCCAACACGCGCAAGTCTCCCGACTCTACGAGGCCGCGTACGTCTCCAAGGCCGGTAGACAAGAGGTCTATATGGCCGCCTAGGAGCTGCGCCGCGCCGGCGTTATCCTGGAAGCTTATGAACTGTATGCCCTTAAGGTTGCCTACGCCCGCGGCTTTGGCCACGACGAGGAACTGGATGTGATCCATGGACCCTGCGGCCGAATTGCCGCCGATCTTTACGCTGGTCGTGCTTTTGCGCAGATCTTCGATTACTTGGGCTATCGAGGTATACTTGGAATCCTTGCGGACCACGAAGGCGCCGTAATCGGTTATAAGGCGCGCCAGAGGCGTAGTATTCTTGTAGGAGAAAGGCGTCGTCCCGTTCAGGTTGATGAGGAGGAGCGGAGGGCTGTACACGGTAAGGACGTTGTCCTTGCCTTTCATGGACTGCAGCGCGGTCAGGAATACGGCGCCGCCGCCGCCGGACTTGTTCTCCACCGGCATAGCCACATTGACCAGCTTGGTATCGGTAAGGGTCTTGGATACCGTGCGGATGGTAAGGTCCCAGCCGCCGCCGGCGCCGCTTGGCGCATAGCACTCGATGGTCTTGGACGGATAGTTTTTCGCCTGCGCGAATGCGGGGGCGGCGATAAGGGCGACCAGCGCGGCCGCTGCTAGAATACGGTTGATACGGTACATGGCGTATCTCCTCCTTAGATTAGGCGATCTCTCGTATAGTCAAGGGCGTGGATGCGCCTACGGCGCTCCCGTCCTGAGATCCAAGCTCGGCGGCGCCGGAGCGCCTTAGGATATCGGAGAAGGCGGCTATCAGCGATGAGGCCGCGTGCGCCTGCCTGCCTGAGCACACCATGGCGGGGGCTCCGCAGATGACGCAGGCCCGCGGCGGCAGGCACAGTTCGGCGCGGCCTACAGAGCCTTGGCTTCCCTGCACATCCAAGTCGAGAAGCAGGCCAAGCCAAGAGGATTCTTCCACGTAGAGCGCGGCGGTTTTCAGCGCGAGCGGCATAGAAGAAGAGCTCCAGAGCAGCCACGGGCCCAATGCGCCGTCGCCGCTGCCTTCCGGCTTAAGCGGCAGGGCCCGGCGGCGGCACTCCGACTCAAAGAGCGCCGCCCCCCGCGCTATCGGGGCGCCGGCCATACCGCGCCGTCGCAGCGAAGCGGGCATACGGGCGGATAGCCGTACGACGGCCAGAGCGCCGGCATGGAGGAGCGCGGAACTTTCCGCTACCCTCCGCTCGCGTTCAGCGAGCGCTGCCCTCAGGTCCTCATCGGGCAAAGCCGGGCGCGCGCGGGCTTCCGCGCTCATCGGCAAAGCCCTTTTGGTCGGCGTATAAGGTCTATGATGGTGCCGTCGCGGTATTCCACCAGGGCTACCACCCTGTCGTCGAAGTCCACGGGCCTCGGGATCCCCGTGTACGATTCGGCCAAGCGCTTGAGCCAGCCTATATCGCGCACGGGAAGGCCCGCGAGCCGAAGCAAGCCGGCCAATTCCTGCCGGCGCGGGTTCACCGCTATGCCGCGGTCGGTAACGAGAAGGTCTACGCTTTCGCCCGGCGTTACTATCGTGCTTACCCTCTCAACGACCGAAGGCAAGCGTCCGCGCAGCAAGGGGGCTACCACGACCGTAAGGGCCGCTCCGGCGGCCGTATCGCAGTGCCCGCCGGAAGCCCCGCGTATGACGCCGTCGGAACCGGTGATGACGTTCACGTTGAGATCCAGGTCCACTTCCATTGCCGACAATACGACGACGTCGAGCGCGTCGACAGCGCAGCCTTTAAGCCCCGGGTTAGCGTAATACGATGCGTCCATTTCCCGGTGCCCCGGGTTCAAGGCGAGCGAGCGGGCGGCATCGAGGTCGAAGCTCTGCACGTCGAGCAGTGCGCCTACTAAGCCTTCCTCGAGCAGGCGCACGAGCTGGCTCGTAATGCCCCCTAAGGCGAACGAAGCCTTTACGCCGCGCTCTACCATCATCTCGCGCAGAAAGCGAACGACCGCGAGGCTCGCTCCGCCCGACCCGGTCTGCAGAGAAAAGCCCTGCTTAATGACCCCTGCCGCCGATATCGCGGCCGCCGCGTTCCTGGCTATAAGGAGCTCGCGGGGATCCCGGGTCATGCGCGTAGCGCCCTTGCCTATGCCCGAAGGATCGCCTACGGAATCAACGGCCACTATGGCGTCTACATGGTCCTGTCGTATCGATGCGGGGGCCAGGGGATAGGGGACGATCTCCTCGCTAAGGAGCAATACTTTTTTCGCGTTGCGAGCGTCCACCATCGCATAGCCTAAGGAGCCGCAGGCAGAGCGCCCGAAAGCGCCAGAAGCGTTGCCCCGCTCATCGCAGGAGGGCACGCCGAGCACGGCCAGGTCTATGGCGAGCTCTCCTCCATCGATGGCGCGGGCGCGCCCCCCGTGGGATTGGATTAGTATCGGTTCGTCCATGAGGCCCGCGCTTATAGCGTCGGCGAGCGGTCCCCGCAGGCCGCTCGTGCGAATGCGGCGTATCGTGCCGTCCTTGATACGGTCGACGAGAGGCGCATGCACCGCGCTTAAGGAACTCGGAGCCAGGCTCAAGTCCCGCAGCCCCCTGCGGGCGAGCGCCTCGAGCACCAGGTTGACGATCAGGTCGCCCTCTCGAAAATGGTGATGGAAAGAAACGGTCATGCCGCTTTGTGCGCCCAGGGCGTCGAGCGCTGCGTCCAGGCTCGCAAAGAGCTTGGCCGATCCCTCGAGGGCCTTGCGCGCGCCCGTGAACGGCTCGATAGGGCCGTAGTTCTGAATATGGGCGGGCATGACGATTTGGCTGCGCTCTCCGCTCATGCTGTGGCCTCCCCAGCCAAGGCGAGCGTGCGCAAGGCGCGCTCAACTATCGGCTTGTCTATCATCTTCCCATCCAAGGCGACGACGCCTGAGCCCTTCGCCTCCGCCTCGGCGGAGGCCGCGACTATACGCCGTGCCTTGGCCAACTCGTCCGCGCCGGGCATGAAAACGGCGTGAGCCAGCGCTATCTGAGCGGGGTGGATAACGCTCTTGCCGTCGAAGCCAAGCTGTTTGGCCAGCCGCAATTCCCGGATGAAGCCTTCTTCGTCGTCTATGGATGAGTACACCGTGTCGAGAGCCATGATGCCCGCCGCGCGCGCGGCCATGACGAGAAGGCTCCTGGCCGCCAGAAGCTCGATGCCGTCCGCGCTGCGGGAGGTATGCATATCGGTGACGAAATCTTCAGCCCCGATGGCTATGGCGATAAGCCGCGGGCTGGCGCAGGCGATCTCTTTGGCCGCCAGGATACCGCGGGCCGTCTCTATGGCGGCTATAAGCTTGACCGAGCCCGGCTCGCGATTAAAGCGCTTCTCCGCCGCCTCGACCGCCCGCTCGACGGCGATTATGTCCTCTGGGCCGTCAGTCTTAGGCAGGCGCACCGCATCGACGCCGCCGGCTACCACCGCCGCTATGTCCTCAAGGCCATACGGGGTATCGAGGCCGTTAACGCGAACGACGCGCTCTACGCCTTCGTAGTCGTAATCCCTGAGCGCGCGGAATACGAGGTGGCGCGCCGTGTCTTTCTCCCGGGGGCTCACCGCGTCCTCAAGATCGAACATCAGGGAATCAGGCCCATATATATGGGCGTCCCTGAGCATGGCGGGGGCATTGCCCGGCACGTAGAGCATAGACCTGCGCAGTTTCATAGCAGGGCCTCCCAGGGAGCGCCGCCGACGCCGGCCGCCCTGCCGCAGGCGGCGGCGAGCCGCGCCCGTATCGTGGCGTCCAGAGCGCCTTTCTCCTCCACGCTGACCACGGCGTTCGCCACGCCTAGGGCGGCTAGCGTAGAGAGCGCCACGCGCCTCATTTCCTGGCCATAGCGCTCACAGGAAGGGCCGCGGAACTCAAGCGCCAAGCCGCCGTCCGGATTGGGCCGTACCGTCACCCGCGCGTCTCCCGATTCGGCCGTGCCGACGGCCTCTTCGCGAACTATTTCCATGCCGTCCCCCATTAATGCCGGCTTAAGCCGGACCGAATTGTCTCCAGTACGGGCCGCGCATCGGGCGACTCAAGCCAGGCGAAGGTAGTCTCCGGCACTAGGCGTTTGATGCTTTCCACGCGTCCTTCGCGTATCGCCGCCCTCACCGCCGAGGCGCTTATAGCCTGCCCCCCCACGCCCTTGCGCTCCAGTTCTACGAGTCCTATGCCGTGGCGATTCAATATGGAGGCAAGCGCGCGGTTGTACGCGGCGGTAACGGGGCAAAAGGGCTCGCTGCCTACGAAGCGCGTACGTATAGAAAAGGCGGGGGCTATCTTCGCGGCGAAGAGCTCCGCATCCAGGGCAGCCTGTACTTCGGTGGCCCTGCTTTTTTCCTTTAGGTAGTATGAAGGGAAGGTGGCGCCGGATACGCAGTAGGCTCCGCCCGAGGCTACGCTTACGTTGCTCAGGTCCTTCGTGCCGGCGCGCACGAGGGCTTCGCGCGTCGCTCCCGGTATGCTCGATCGGTCTCCCGCCACGACGAGCACGAGCAGCCTGCCGCAATCCTTGGCAGCTTGCTCGATCAGGTAGCGGTGCCCGAGGGTGAAGGGATTGCAGTTTACAACGACCGCGCCGTCCGCCTCCGCCCCGGGCAACATGCCGCGAATGTCCTCTGCCCAGTCGTCGAAGCCCAGCCGTCCGCGCTCAAGGATCATGGCCTCGTCTACGGACGCAAGGGCGCTAAAGCCCAGGCTTTCGAACACGGCGCGGTTTTTCGGCTTGGTATAGACGAAAAGCCGCCTCTGCCCTCGGGCTTCCGCCTCGCCGACCAGGAGCTCTATAGCCTTGGCGGCCGCCCCTTCGCCTTCCCAGGCGGGATCTACGCCCACGCACTTGATAACGTCGCCGGCTATCGATGCGCATGCCACTAAATCCTGGCCATCGCGCACAAAGGCCGAATACTCGATATCGGGCTCAAGGTCCAAGCCGAGCCGCGCGAGGAAGCCGCGCATCAGTTCCCGCTCAGCGGAACCAAGGGGGCAGACGAGCGAAGCGCGCGCGCGGAATTCATCCATCGGCTCTTCCCTTCCGGGCCTTATTAGCCCGCGACAAGGGTAGGATGGACGGATTATTGCGAATGCGCTGTCGGACTAGTTACGATTATCGCGTAGGACGATAACCGCGTACGCTGTAGGATTTAGTCCTACAAGACTAAAGAATCAGCTTATGCCTATAGGCGTATTGGGTAAGCTGGGCATTATTGCTCAGGTTCATTTTCTCCAGTATGCGGGCGCGGTAGGTGCTAACCGTCTTCACGGAGAGATTGAGGGTAAGGGCCAACTCGCTCACGGTGCCGCCGGCCGCCAGGAGCAGCATGACCTGGTGTTCCCGCTCGGACAGAAGAAGATGGGGCGGCCGGCCATCGCCGCTTTTTATGCCGCTGACCAGCGCTTCGCTCGCGGCGGGACTGACATAGCTGCCGCCGGAAGCTACCGCGCGTATAGCCTCAATGAGCTCGTCGGGAGCCCCGGACTTATTGAGGCAGCCTGAAGCGCCCAACCTGAACGCCCTAAGGGCGTACTGCTCTTCAGGCTGTATGCTCAGCATGAGCACCGGCGTATCGGGCGACAACTCTTTTAGTTCTCGCAATACTTCCATGCCATCCTTGCCGGGCAAGGAAATATCGAGCACGATCACGTCGAAGCGAGTCTGCTTAGCGGCCTCGAGCGCGGCAAAGCCGTCTGCAGCTTCCACAACATGCCCTATATGCACGGATTCGACGAGTATCTGCCGTAAGCCTTTGCGGATGAGGGGGTGGTCATCGACGACGAGTACCCTAAGCATGGGGCCCTCCATTTGAGCTCGTAGACGGCTGGCGTAAAGGTACGCTTACGCGAACGCGCGTGCCGCCCAGTCCGGCCGGGCCGGTAGGAGATTCTATATCGAAACGGCCCCCCTCATGCTTAACGCGCTCGCGCATGCCGAGTATGCCAATGGATTCTTTGGATTCCGCCGCGTAATCCGGTATGCCTTTACCATCATCCTCGACGATGAGCAGCAGGGTATCCGCATCCACGGAAAAGCGCACGCGAACGGTCTTGGCGTCGGAATGCCGCCCCACGTTGGTAAGGACTTCCTGCAGTACGCGGAACAGCGTCGTGGCCACGCCTTCGTCTATGCCCTCAGGGGCCGGATCTATCCGAGCCTCGCACGCTATCTTTGAGCGCCTCCTAAAATCTTCCAACTGCCAGAGCAAGGCCTCGGAAAGGGACAAGGTATCGAGCGCGCGCGGCCTAAGCCTCGTCGATATGCGCTTTACCGAGTCGATGGCGGAGTCTACCATGGCAATAGCCTCTCCTACTCGTTCCGCGTGGGTGTTCGGCTCTGGGGGATGCCCCTTAAGCCAGGAAAGGTCCATCTTGGCCGCGGTAAGCAATTGGCCAAGCTCGTCATGCACATCGCGAGCCGCCGTCTTTCGCTCCTCCTCCCGGGCATACTGTATATGCATGGAGAGCGTGCGGAAACGTTCGGCTCGGCGCTCGAGCGCGCGCGTGCGGGTATGGACGCCCAGGGCCGCAAGGCTGATCAGAGCTAAAGCCAGGCTCCCAAGGAAGCCCGGCGTCTTCCAAAAAGGCGGCTTTACGAGTATGCGCAGCAAGGCCCCTTCCCTGTTCCATACGCCGCCGGCCGTCGCGCCGCTAAGCCTCAATTCGTATTCGCCGGGCGCAAGCCCCCCGAGCACGGCCCGGTTTTGAGAGCCAAGCTCTACCCGCTCGGCCGGCCCGCCCCATAGGCTCACCGACAGCCGGTTACGGGAAGGATCCACATAATCGAGGACCGCAAAATCCAGGCTCAAAGCCGCGTCCTCCGGCTTAAGCACGATAAGGCCCTGGTTCAAGGCCGCCCTGAAGGCGCGCGCCCGAATCGAGTTCTCGGCGGGGTCGGCTGAGGGATGCGCGACTATGGCCACATCCGCGATAACGACGGGAGGCGGCTCGATAGGATGGACGAGGTCCATGGGCCGGAATAGATCTATGCCGTCGGGACCGCCAAGCGCTATGCGGCCATCAGAGAGGCGCAGATAGGAATTCTGGCTAAAACGGGACTGGAAACCATCGGCAGGCCCCCAGGATAGCAAATCGCCCCCATTGGCTGAAACGCGCGTAATGCCTCTGCCCGACACCACCCATACATTGCCCTCCTCATCTTCAAGCGCGCCGACGATATCGTCCCCGGCCAAGCCCATCGATGAATCCAGGTGCGCGAAGCGTATGTCCCCGCCTTGCTCTACGACGCGGTCTATGCCGGAACCGCCCGTGCCTACCCAAACGCGGCCAAGCGTATCCTCTAAAAGGCAGGTAACCGAGGCGTCAGCCAGCGAGTCGCGGTTTCGGTCCGGCTTAAAATTAGCGAGCGCGCGTGCGGAGAGCTTATCCCACAGGGTAAGCCCGCCATCCCATAGGCCCAACCAGAGGCGGCCGCGCTTATCCTCGATAATCGCGCGAACGGAATTGCCGCTTAAGGATTCGCTATCGCCCTGCCTTGGCCGGTAATGGATAAAACTGTCGCCCCCTCTGCCTAGGCGGTCCAAGCCTCCGCCTTCAAGCCCCACCCAGAGCGTTCCCTCGCTATCGAGTAGCAAAGCCCAAACAGTATCCCCTCCAAGCGTATCATCGCGGCCAGCGACCCTCGCATAGCGCTTAAAACGCTGCGTGTCGGGAGAGAAGAGAGCGAGGCCCGCGCCGTCCGTACCCACCCAGAGCGAGCCATCGGGCTCCTCGACCATGCACATAACGCGATCGCTTGGCAGGCTTAGCCTATCGGCCGGGCTATGGACATAGCGGGCCATGAGCGTGCCATCGGCTGAGAATCGAGAGAGCCCTCCGCCGTCGGTTCCTACCCAGAGGGTGCCATCCCTCGATTCAAGCAGTTGCCGGGCTTCATGCGGGGCAAGGCCATCGGATGGCCCTAAGCGAGACACGACCCGCGCCCGTGGATTATAGGATGAAGCGCCGCCTCCGCGGGTTCCCACCCACACGAGGCCGGAGCGGTCGACGATAAGGCTGCGTATGGCATCATGGCCAAGGCTATCCGCTAAGCCAGCCTGGGCGCGCACGACGCGCAACGATCCGGATTCGGGCTCGACTATGCGGAGGCCGCGATCATCGGTTCCTACCCATATCCTGCCGACTATGTCCATGCAGATCGCTCGAATTAGAAGGGTGCTGGAATCGGGGCCAAGCTTGAGCGGCGCTGCCGACAGTCCGCTCTTTTCAAGTATGAACGCCCCTCTGCCCTCAGTGCCGATGACGAGCTTATGGGGGCCATACTCCATAATGGCGCGTATCGTTACCTTGCCAATCGCCTCGACCGGCTCGAAAACATCACGCTCACGGTCATAGCGCGCAAGGCCGGCGGTGGTACCCGCCCACAACACGCCTTCTCCGTCGCAGAGCAAGGATCGAACGGTTTGCGCGGGAAGGCCTTGCTCTCGGCCGTAATGAACGAAGCCGCCCTTGACCGTATCGAAACGATCCAAGCCGGCATCGGCGGTGCCAACCCATACCCAACCGTAGGGATCGTCCGCCACGGCGAACATCCTATCGCTGCCCGGAGAGCTAGGGTCGGCCGGGTCGTGGATAAAGCGGTCGAAGGCGTCCGAATCGCGTGAATAGCGGGCCAGGCCGCCGCCGTCGGTCGCTACCCAAAGGGTACCGATCGAGTCTTCGTGCAGATCGAAGATGAGAGAAGAAGGCAGGCTCTCGGCATCGCCGGGAACCGGGCGATACACGACCACCCTCGTGCCGTCATAGCGTGAAAGGCCGCTGAAGGTACCCATCCATAAAAAGCCGCGGCTGTCCTGCAGCATGCAATACACCGAATCGCCCGAGAGGCCGTCGGCGGTATTGAGATTCTTAAAATCGAAGCGCTCCTCGGCGCTCAACGCTGCGGTAGCTAATAAAGCGAGGCAACAAAGGAGCGCTAGGCTCGAGCCCGCCGCGCGGCGCGCGGCGGGCAATCCTAGAACCTGAGCGACAGGCAGGATAAGCCGCCGTCTATCTTGCGGTACTCGCTCATGTCCAGCTCTAGGGTCTTAAGCCCGCGCTCCCGCAGGGCGGTAATCGTTTTCGGGTAGCCTTTGGGCACGATCACATAGTCGTTTACGCGCAGGCAGTTGGCCGCGTAGCTTTCTTCAGGGGCTATGTCTATCCAGGAGAAGCCGTTAAATTCCTCATGCTCGGCGAAGGCGCGGTCCACGAGCAGTATGCCGTCTTCCATGTAGGAAAGGCCGGTCTTCAGGTGCAGGGTGGGGGGCA
>JBFZES010000407.1:0-3619 GCA_041306725.1 Spirochaetaceae bacterium
GAAAATCGATAGCGGCGAGGCTTATCCCTCGATCGTCGCGGCGCGGCGAGGCAGGTCGGGAAGGCTCATGGCGAAGCGCAACGAGCACGTCGAGCGCGCCCTTGCGCTTATGGAAAAGTCCCTGCGCCAGAAATTCGGCTCCGCCGATCTGTCGTCCCGCCTGGGCCTCTCCGAAGAGCATTTCATACGCCTCTTCCACCGCGAACTGGGCCTCTCGCCCTTCCAGTACTTCACCAGGCTCAAGATAGAGGCGGCATCGGCCGTCTTAGTCGAGTCCCGCCGCGCGGTTAACGCCGTGGCCGAGGAATTCGGCTTTGAGAACCCCTTCCATTTTTCGCGCGTCTTTAAGAAGTGCACCGGCCTGTCGCCCTCGGAGTACCGCAGGACCTACGCGCACTGAGCGCTCCGCCCGGGCTTTCCAGCCATTCTTACCGGTACAGTCCCACGCGATATATCTTCAGGTCGGGCTCGAAGTCGAGGTAAGCGGCCACAAGCGCTAGATTCTCCATATACTGCACCCGAGGCGCCTTGCGCATGGCGCTCTCCGCCTTGAAGGCGCTCCAGGGCAGGCGCAGGGTCTGTATGCCTCCGCTCAGATCTAAAGGCGCGCCGTAGTAGCTCCAGGGAAAGACATTATCCTTGGTGCGCAGGAAGGCATAGTAGCGCCCTCCCGGAGGGGCCGACAGCGTAAGCTCCACGCCCGCGTACGAGGAAGCGTCGAAGCGGCCGCCTTCATAGTCGAGGCGCACCTGGATAAAGCCGCCGCCCTTGGTTACTACCCTGCCCGCTAAGCGCAGAGCGAGCCCTTCGGGCGTGTTGACTATGCCCGGCTCCACGAGATCCGATCGGCCGCCCATGACTCGGTCGGCAAAGCCCCGCCAGTTCCAGCCAGGCGCGTTCGTAATGCCCGCCTGGAAATCGGCCAGGAGCAGGTCCTGGGCGGCAAGGGGAAAGGCCATGGTCACGGCTAAGAGTCCAATCATGTAGTTCATGCCTTGAATATAATAAGGCGTAGCCCGTAAGTCGCGCCGATTACGCACTCCAGAGGCGCTAAGCGGCTACAATATTTTACCGCTTGACCAAACGTCGATTTCCGCGCTACAGATATACTGCGGTTCCGCCCTCTCGGCGTCGAACGAAACATCTTCTTTCAATCGGCAGAAGCCGGAATCCCGGAGCGCGAACTTCCACCACAGCGATAAACTCGACGCGAGCGACCTCATGAAGCAGCGCGGCGTAGCTGTCTCCGGGATTTAATGCAGGGGAGCATCCATGGACAAGCCTAACAAGGCAGTAGGGATACTGTTAGCCGGAACCGGCATCAACCTCAGTATCGGGTTTCTATACGCCTGGAGCGTATTCAAGAAGGCCATGGTGGCCAATTGGGGCTGGACGCACAGCGAGGGCAACGCCGCGTACACCGTGGCCATAGTCATGTGGGCCGTCGCCCTCCTCGTTGCGGGAGTCATTCAGGACCGCATAGGGCCCAGGCGCGTCATTCAGCTGGGCGTATTCCTGGTAGGAAGCGGCCTCATCGCGTCGAGCTTCTTTACGAGTCCCATAGCCATGATCATTACCGTGGGCATCGTCGTTGCTACCGGCATTGGCTTCACCTACGGCTGCGTCACGCCCATGGCCATGAAGTGGTTCCACCCTTCAAAGAAGGGGATGGTAAGCGGCATTACCGTGGGAGGCTTCGGCATAGCGGCCGTTTATTTCGCCCCGCTCACTAATGCGCTGATAAGCAATTTCGGCATATCCCGCTCCTTCCTCTACATAGGCTTGGGCATATTGGCCATAGCGCAGCCGCTGTCCTTCATCGTCAATAACCCGCCCGCGGGCTACGCGGCAAACAGCCCGGCGCCGGCCCAAGGCAAAACGCTCAGGGTAAAGCTGCCAAGCTTCGACTATACCTGGCGGCAAATGCTCAAGACGCCATCGTTCTACATACTGTGGATTATGTTCGTGCTTTCGTCCTCCGCCGGGGTCATGATGATAGGGCACCTGGCGTCCATAGCCACGAAGCAGGCCGATATCCTTAACTCCGCCTACATCGTGTCCCTGCTGGCCATAAGCAACGCCTCAGGCCGCGTAGGCGGCGGCATGCTTTCCGACCGTATAGGCCGGCGCAACACCATGCTGCTGGTATTCAGCACCCAGCTCCTCAACATGGTAGCCTTTAATTTCTATACGACCGAGCCTCTCATCATCCTGGGCACCATAATCGCCGGCTTCTCCTACGGCTCCCTGATGTCCACCTTCCCCTCCATAACCTCCGACAACTGGGGCATGAAGAGCTACGGCGCAAACTATGGCGTACTCTACACCGCCTGGGGCGTTAGCGGCGTGGTGGGTCCCCTGATAGCGGGCTGGGCGGTAGACGCGACGGGCAGTTATTCGCTGGCTTATACCATATCGGCGCTGCTCTTAGGCGTGGCCATAGCGCTCGGCATAGTCCTGAAGCCGGTAAAGACGGCCCCTAAAGCGACTCTCGCGGCCTAGGCTATGCCCCAAGGCCTTCCAGCACCCGGATGGCCTTGTACTTGATGATGGTATCGATGGATTTATTGGCCGGCAGCCTCTCTACGGGAATAAAGCCGCCGGCCATATGATTGTGCCCCCCGCCGAAGCCCAGGTCCTCCACCAGGGCACGCACGAAGGCGTTCGCCGGCATGCCCGCGTTGATGGACCGCACGGAAATCTTCACGCCGCTCGGGCGCAGCGAGTAGGCTATGGCCAGGTCCACGCCCTCAAGCGACAGCACGATATCGCTGGAAGCCCCTATGAGCCCGTCGTTGGCGTCGTCAAGCTTTAAAAAGGCCATAGGCCCGTACACTTCCACGGTCCTGAAAGCCTCGGCGTAAAGCCGCAGGTCGTCCAGCGTTATCTGATTGCCCCGTATTTTGGTGATGAGCTCGGGGTCGGAGTAGGCGTGCAGATGGTAGAACATCTCCACGTCCAGGGGCGACACCGCGCGCGTAAGGTTGTCCGTATCCACGAAAATGCCATAGAGCAGGGCGGTGGCGGTAAGGCGGCTCGGGGCTATGCCCGACTCGAAGTAGTACTGGGCGATAATCGATGAGGAGGCGCCTACGTCGGGGCGCACGTCTAAAAAGCGATAGCCCGCCTCCGCCTTCAGTTCATGGTGGTCTATGGACGCCACCTCGACGATATTGAGGCAGCGCAGGTTCGTATTGCCTTTCTGCACGTCGACGAGCACCACCCAGTCCTCGGCCTCAACGTCCGACACGCAGGAATACGGCCAGAGCTGTATATCGAAGAGCTCAAGCATCTTCCGCGAGTCCGCCTTTTCTATTTCCTGGGCGTACACGATGCGCGATTCTATGCCTTTTTCCTTGAGCAGGAGGCGCAGGCCGTGCGCCGCCGCTATGGCGTCGGGATCGGGCACGTCGTGGGTCTGTATAAACAGCTCGCCTGGCGCGCGGGACAATAGGGTAACGAGCTCTTCAAAGCGTGCGGGCATAGTACTTCCTTTTCCCGGCTGCCGGGCCGTGCAGACAAAGCGGGCTCTTTGCTATATACCCATTGCTATGAATACAAGCAACGCCGACCCGCTTATCGCACCGCCGCGCTTGCACCGCGGCCCTTATATATGGTC
>JBFZES010000408.1:0-2786 GCA_041306725.1 Spirochaetaceae bacterium
GAACGGCTTATGCGCTCGTCATCCACCTTGGTACGGGCCAGCGTTTCCCTCGGATCGAAGACGGGCACGACATTGCCGCGTACGTTGGTAAGGCCCGTGACTATAGTGGCGGCGCGGGGTAAGGGCGTGACGGCCTGGGGGTCCAGCACGGAGTTTACGAATTCCACGCCTACGCCGTAAAATCGGCCGTCCAGCTCAAAGGTCAGGTATTGCTTCATCGTATCCCCCATAGTCTTCTGCTTAAGCGCATCCGCGTATATAGCCTTTAGAATTCCAGAAAATCGTCATCGCTTGCCGCTTGCCGCGCGTCCTTGGGCACGATAGCGGTCGAAGGCTTCTTTATAGCCACGCCGCCCTTGATAGGCTGAGGCTTCTCGCGCTCGAGCGCCGGGAGAGCCGGCCGCGGCGCGGAGGATTTGCCTAAAGCCCCCCGGCTAGGACCCTTTGGCTGACGCGGCAGTACGCCGGCGTTCTCCGCGCTAGGCTTCGTCGGCGCCGTTGCGCCAGTCTTAAAGAACGACACCGCGTTCCGCAGCCGCTCTGCCTGCGTGGCAAGCTCTTCCGCCGTGCCCGCCACTTGGGCGGACTGACCGGCAATCTCCTCGCTGGTGGCGCTGAACTCCTCCGATATGGACGCGTTGTGCTGTATGACCGTATCGAGCTGCGCTATGGCCTTGTTGATCTGCTGGGCTCCCGAGTCCTGTTCCCGGCTAGCCAGGCTTATCTCCTGCACCAGTTCCGCGGTGCGCTGTATGTCGGGCACCATGCCGTCCAGCATGAGGCCGGCACGCTCCGCCACGTCCACGCTCTGCTTGGACAGCGCCGATATCTCTCCCGCCGCGGAACGCGAGCGCTCGGCCAGCTTGCCCACCTCGCTGGCCACCACCGCGAAGCCCTTGCCGTGCTCCCCGGCGCGCGCCGCCTCTATGCTGGCGTTCAAGGAAAGCATATTGGTCTGGCGGGCTATCTCCTCGATAATCGCTATCTTCTGCGCTATCTGCCGCATAGCGTCCACCGTCTCTCGCACGGCGGAAGCGCCTTCGATAGCGTCCTTGGACGCCTTCGTGGCTATCTGCTCGGTCTGCGTGGCGTTGTCGGCGTTCTGCCTGATATTCGCGCTCATCTGCTCAACGCTGGCCGACACTTCCTCGGCGCTCGACGCCTGCTCGGTCGCCCCCTGCGATAGCTGCTGGCTCGAGGCGGATATGCCCTCGACGCCCTTGGACATCTGATTCGCGGCGTCGGCCAATTCTGCGGAGCCGGTCGCGACCTGGCCGCTCGTCTCCTTCACCTCAATAAAGACTTCTTTTAAGGTGGCGGCCATGGAATCCATAGCCCGCGACAGCTCGCCCAGCTCATCCTGAGCGCCTTTCCATCGCGCCGCCATGCCAACGCCGAGATTCCCTAGGGAGAGGCTCTCGGCCATCCCTACGCTAGCCTTAAGGGGGCGGGTAATGCCTACAGTCTGCGCGTACGAGAGCGCTATCGTAAGGCTTAGCGCAAAGAAGGTAAGGACTACCAGGGTCGTCAAGGCGCTTTTTGACGAGCGGTCTATCTCAAGCTGCAAAGCCGCGACGGTTCCCATGACCAAATCCTCAAGCTGGTTGATGGACTCGCGCATAATGCCAAAAGCCTCGCTGGCAGGTCCTAACGATAAGAGCCTCGCCTCGTTTATCGTGCCGAGCGCGGAGCTCTCGGCCATATCCATGACCTGCCCCGCCAGCTTTATCCAAAGCTCGTGCTGGGACAGATACTTCGCGTACAGGGACTTTTCCTCGTCGCTGCGGGCCAACGCGCCATAAGAGGCCATGCGTTCTTTCGCCTGATCAAGGTTCTCTTGCCATGCTTTGCGCCATTTCGGATCGCGCTCCCCTTGCATAGCCAAGAGCAATTGCGTGCGCTCGGCCTCGATCAGCTGGAAATAATCGCGATCGGCCTGTTCCATAAAATCGATGGAAGGAAGATAAATATCCACGACGGTATTTAGCTCATGCTGCGTCTTGGAAATGATGGCTATGCCGATAATCGACACCAAGGCCAGAACGGCGACTATGGCTAAGAAACCAAGCGACAAGCGCGTGCCTATTCTCATTATGGGCTCCTCCGTATAAACGAAGCTTTTACTCGAAATCTCGACCCAAAAAGCACAGCGTTATCCTTAAGCGCCCATACCTGGGCGCGACCTATGGCCGCGACACATTGAACTATTTATAAGACCCTTGGCGCTAGAATTCAAGGAAATCGTCATCGCTTATGCCCCTCATGCCGTCTTTTAAGACGATAGCCGTGAAAGCCTTCTTGATAGCCACGCCGCCTCGATTGGGCCTCATCGCCGCGGTAGCGGCGATGAGCATCAGGCCCAGCTCTTGATAAGGCGCTGGCTTCCAAATACTCTTGGAATAGACATTATATATTATTTTTTACTAATTATTATGGTAGCCGCTAGGCTATCAGCTCCCTCCCTAAAAGCCGAGATTGAACGCGGCTCTCCTGGCTTTCAACTTTGAAGAAGGCTATGGACTCCTGCAGGCGCCGCGACTGCGCCGACAGCTCGGCCGCCGTGCCCGCCACCATGCTCGCCTGGCCCGCTATCTGTTCGCTCGTGGCGGACAGTTCTTCAGACAGCGAGGCGTTGTGCTGGATGACCGTGTCCAGCTGGTTGATAGCCTTGGTTATCTGCTGCGCGCCCGAGTCCTGCTCGCGGCTGGCCAGGCTTATCTCCTGCACCAGTTCCGCGGTACGCTGTATGTCGGGCACCATGCCGTCCAGCATGGCCCCCGCGTTCT
>JBFZES010000409.1:0-4456 GCA_041306725.1 Spirochaetaceae bacterium
CGCACGACGAGACCGACGCCAAGGAATACGGCCATATGCCCGAAGTGGTGGTGCTCCCCTCCAGCGCCGAGCAGGTAGCCGGCGTGGTAAAGCTTGCCAACCGCGAACGCATACCGGTAACACCGAGAGGCGCGGGCTCAGGCCTTTCAGGAGGCGCCATACCCCTGTACGGCGGCATTCTGATATCGCTTGAGAAGATGAACAAGCTCCTGGAACTGGATGTAGAGAACATGGTAGCCGTGGTGGAAGCCGGCATGGTTACCAATGAGCTGGCTATGGCCGTGCAGGAGCGCGGGCTGTTCTTCGCCGGCTACCCCATGAGCCTGCAGACCTGCGCCATCGGCGGCAACATTGCCGAGAACGCGGGCGGCGGCAAGGCCGTCAAGTACGGCGTGACCGGGCGCTATATCCAGGGCATAGAGCTGGTAACGCCCACCGGCGACATAGTCCAGCTGGGCGGCAAGCTGTCCAAGGACGTGTCGGGCTACGACCTCAAAGCTCTCGTCGTCGGCTCTGAAGGCACCCTGGGCATAGCCACCAAGGCCATTATCAAGCTCATAGGCTACCCCACGGCCAAAGCCGACCTCTTGGTGCTTTTCAAGACCCCGCGCGAGGCCATAGACGTGGTGCCGATCATCCTGTCCAAGGGCCTTACGCCGACGAGCATCGAATTCATGGACCAGCTGTCCATTATCACCAGCTGCAAATACCTGAACGAGAGCCTGCCCTACGAGAAGGCCGGAGCCATGCTGCTCATCGAGCTGGACGGCACGAACGCGGAGCAGATAGAAATGGACCTCATAGCGGCCGGCCAGCTCTGCCAGGAGCACGGCGCCATCGAGGTGTACGTAGCCGAGGACCGCAACAACATCGAGCGCATATGGAACGTGCGCCGCAACATAGCGGAAGCCTTTAAGGTATACAGCCCCATACAGAGCCTTGAGGATATCGTCGTGCCTATATCGAGGATACCGGAGATCATACCCGAACTGGACAAGCTGAGCGCCAAATACCATGTGCAGATACCCTGCTACGGCCACGCCGGGGACGGCAATCTCCACGCCACCCTGGTCAAGGATCCGGGCATGAGCATGGAAGACTGGAAGAAGAACGAAGTTGCCTGCCTCAAGGAGCTGTACAGGATAACCGGCGAGCTTGGCGGCAAGATATCCGGCGAGCACGGCATAGGCCTCAAGCGAAAATCCTTCCTCAAAGACATAATCGACCCGGTCGAGCTTAAGCAGATGCAAGCCATCAAGATGGCATGGGACCCCAATAATATAATGAACCCGGGCAAGATATTCGATTTGGAGAATTAGCGCCTGCCTGAGGCCGTCCCGCCCGCAATCCGGGGCGGCTCTCAGGCCCTTGGCTGCCGCGCGGCGCGCGCGCCGAATTCTATTCCGGTATTGAACTAGGGCCGCCATTGTACTATCCTGCTTGCCTATGGCACGACTAGGACCAACCGCGCTGCGAACCAAGAACGCAATCATGGAAAGCGCGCTAAAGCTCTTTGAGCAGCGCGGCTTCGATTCGGTTACCGTAGAGGACATCACCAACGGCGCCCACGTGGCGAAGGGGAGCTTCTATACATACTTTTCCACCAAGAGCGATATCATCGTGGACGAATTTTGGAAGATAGACGACTACTACCACCAGTACGCGCAAAAGAACCTCGGCCGCTATAAAACGGCGGAGGAAAAACTGCTGGCCTTTACCCGCGCGCAGATGCGCTACGTGCGCGACGTCATCGGCAACGCCAACTTAAAGATCCTGTACGCCAACCAGACTATTCAGCCGGGAAGAGATAAGATCATTACCAAGCAGGAACGGCAGTGGGTAAAGATAGTCGCGGCCATCATAGCAGAGGGCCAGGAGGCGGGCGATTTCCGCGACGATATGGGCGCCGAGCGCCTGGCCTTGCTCTTCAACCGGTCTGCGCGCGCGGTCTTCTTGGACTGGTGCATACTCGACGCCGAGTTCGACCTCGTGAAGGAAGGCCTCTTTTTTATGGGGCAATGGGTACTATGCGCGTTGCGGCGCGGGCCGAGCGCGGATCGATAGGGAGGGGCATAGCATGGATACGGCGCGTTTTTATCGGCGCTTCTTCGGATTGGCGGCGGCCGCTTTCGGCCTGTTCTCGTTTTCCTGCGTCGCGTCGCCAGAGACGCGAGGCCAGCTGAGCCTCGACGAGGCTATCGCCGCCACCGCGAATAGGACCGTCGAGCTCATAGGCCGCGCGGAAAAGCCTTCCCTCGCAGTGTACTACTTTACCATGGGCGACGAAAAAAGCGCCTTAAGCGATTATATAGCCGACAGCCTTACCACCGAGCTGGCCAATCGCGGGGCCGGCATCGTGGACGTGCTGTCGCGCCGCGCCGTGGACCGCATACTCTCCGAGTACTCCTACCAGCAGAGCGAGCTCGTCAGCAGGGACGAACAGGTAGCCGTGGGCAAGCAACTGGGCGCCGATCTCATACTGACCGGCTTCCTAAGCGAAAGCGGCGCCGGGGAGGGCCTGTTACGGCTCAACGCGCAGCTTATCGAGGTTGAGACCGCTAGGGTGCTTGGAGGCTTCGTCATCGATTTCCTGCAGGCCTCTCCCCGAGGCGCGGCTCAGGCCGGAGCCTCCGAAGTATCGCGCGCGCAGGCTACTTACCCAAGCTACACCGGCGTAGCCACGGTCAGCACTATCTATGAGGATTTCGAGAGCGGCATAGCGGATATGCAGCTCTCGGCTAATGAGGAGCACTGGGGCGCGCGGGTCATGAACGCATCGGCATCCTCGACCATAGCCAAGGACGAAAAAGGCTCGTATGGGCGCTTCGATTTCCAGGCGAGCTTCGATCGGGTCGATCTCGTATCGGGCTGGGAGGATTCCGACGTCGGCTTTTACGCGCGCATAGGCACGGGCCGCGCGCCTCTGGATAGCGACGGGCTGTCGCTAAAGCTAAAAAGCGAGAACTCGGGGCTATATTACCTCTTCGTCAAGCAGGAAGGCGGCGGGGAGGAGAACTCGTTTTACCAGGCCGTGCAGCTGAACGCCGGCGAGTGGCGGGACTTGAAGCTTCCCTTTTCTTCGTTCATACCCGAGAAGCCGGGCGCTGCCCTCAAGCCGAACCTTCCGCTCGAGCTGCAATTTTACCTGTCTTTCCGCGAGAACCATGCGCTTCATTACCTGCGGGAAGGGGTAAAGGTAAGCGCGAGCCTCTGCGTAGACGACCTAGGCTTATACAAGAGCAAGGCTAAGGATCCCCCTGGGCTGATCGAGGCCTTCGAGGACGAGATTAGCCGCGTGCCCTTCATTTTCGAGCTCTATGGATCCGATCTGTATATGGACTACAGCCGCAGCGACGCCGGCGTGCTCATGCGAAACGACGCGGTGCGCTCGCAGACCGTACGCTTGGACATACAGGCCGGCGGACCCGCTGGCGGCTATCTGCTCGCTTCCGACTCTCTTACGACAAGCGGAGCCTTGACCGGCGGCCCTCTCTTCGCGTTCCTGCGCGGCCATGCCCCCCTATCGGCGGCTGGCTACAGCGGGATAAGCTTCCTCGTGCGCTGTAGCCTAGGCGCGCGCGGCAGCCTCGAGATCCAGGATGAAGCCAACGACGGCTATTACTCGGGAGATTTCGCCCTTATGAATACCTGGTCCAGGGTACGGCTGCCGTTCTCGGCGCTCGGCATAAGCCCGGGAACGAAACTCTCGAGCCACCCGCGCCTGATCTTCACCGTCGAACTGGGGGCCGACGAGCTGGCTAGGCAGGCCAAAGGCGGCGCCCTGCGCATAGAGCTGGGCCTCGACGAGCTGAGGCTGTATAAGGACTAGAAGCCTAAAACGCCCTGCCTCAGGGCAGGGCGCGGCATGCGCGGCCGCGAAATCGCTATCTTTCTATGCTATACTATGGAACGGCGCGGAGCGGCTTGACTATCGCGCGCCAACTCAAAAAATTGGAGGATTTTATGGTAGAAAAAGTGGATTTCCTGGTAAAAGGCGTGCCGAACAGCCTCATCAGCATGTTCAGGGGACTTTGTTCCATAAACGGCAAGACCGACGCCGAGGGCGTCATCGATCTTATCATCGAGCACATCGATAAAGTATATACCGGCGACAAGGCCGCCTTTAAGAAAACGGTAGACGAGTACCGGGCCTCGATTAAGAAAAAGTAGTCGCCGCGGGCCGCGCGGCATTGCCTGGCGCTTGGTATGCACTATACTCCTAGCTATGCGAGTACTTACCAGGGAACTATGGTTCGAAACGAAGAAACGTCTCGAGTTCATCGACATAAGCGATCAGGTGGCGGCGCTGGTGGAAGAGTCCGGCGTGCGCGAGGGGCTTTGCCTCGTGAATGCCATGCATATTACTGCGAGCGTTTTCGTCAATGACGCCGAGGCCGGCCTGCACCGCGACTTCGCCGATTGGCTCGAGAAGCTGGCGCCGCATGAACCGGTGGCC
>JBFZES010000410.1:0-2805 GCA_041306725.1 Spirochaetaceae bacterium
CGGCGAGCCCGCTTAGGACGGCGAGCGAACACAGGGCCGCCGTAATGGCCGAGCGGCCCCAACAATAACGGCGAGCGGCTTTCTTGCGTAAAGTCGCTCGCCGGAATCCCGTCATCGCGGCGCTTAGTACGATCGAGCGAAAATGGCCCGGTGCTTGGCCGGCGCGCCGCAGAGGCAGCAGCCGCCTACGCAATCGGCCTGCCTGTCAAAGGGCAGATTGCGTATGGTGACCTTGAGATCCGCCTTGAGCTTGGCCTCGCACTCGCGGCCGCCGCACCAGAGGCCTTCGGCGAAGCCGCCCGTCGCCTCCGCGGTGCCCTCATGGCTTTCGCCGTCCGCCGCCGCGGCCTTGGCCTTCTTCTCCTTGCCGAAGAAGGCAAGGATCTCGGCCATGTCGGCCACGGGCTTGGTATTCGCGTCGCGGAAGGCGCGGGCGCGCTCAAGCAGGTTCTTTTGTATGGCGGCCAGCAGCTCGGCGGCCTTGGCGGGCGCGTCCTCCGCCTTCACCACGAGCTTCTCGCCGGTATCGCGGCGCACCATGACCACGTTGCCGGAGGCCGCGTCCTTGGGGCCGGCCTCTATGCGCAGCGGCACGCCGCGCATTTCCCACTCGGCGAATTTCCAGCCGGGGCTTGAGGAATCGTCGTCGTCGAAGGCGACGCGACGCCCGTCCGCCTTGAGGGCGTCTACTACCTTGCGCGCGTAGGCGAGCACCTCGTCCTTGCTTTCGGTCCTGATTATAGGTATGACCACGAGCTCGTCCTGCGCCAAAAGGGGAGGCACGACGAGCCCCTTGTCGTCGGAATGCGTCATTATGACCGCGCCTATGAGCCTAGTGGACACGCCCCAGCTGGTGGCCCACACAAAATCCAGGCCGCCCTCGCGGTTCTGGAACTGCACCTCGAAGGCCTTGGCGAAATTCTGGCCAAGGAAGTGGCTCGTTCCCGCCTGCAGGGCTTTTTTGTCCTGCATCATGGCCTCGATCGAGTACGTGTCCACGGCGCCGGCGAACTTCTCCGCGTCGCTTTTCTTGCCCGCTATCACGGGCAGGCAGAGCACTTCCTCGGCGAAGCGGCGGTACACTTCGAGCATGAGCTCGGTTTCCTTGACCGCCTCGGCCTTGGTTTCGTGCGCCGTATGGCCTTCCTGCCACAGGAATTCCGTGGTGCGGAGGAAAAGCCGCGTGCGCTTCTCCCAGCGCACGACGTTGGCCCACTGGTTGTAAAGCAGGGGAAGGTCGCGCCAGGACTGAATCCAGCCCTTGTAGGCGTTCCAGATTATGGTCTCGCTGGTGGGGCGCAGCACGAGGGGCTCGTCGAGCTTCTCCCCGCCGGCATGGGTAACCACCGCCAGTTCGGGGCTGAAGCCCTCGACGTGCTCGGCTTCCTTTTTTAGGAAGCTCTCGGGTATGAGCATGGGAAAGTAGCAGTTCTGATGGCCGGTGGCCTTGAAGCGGCGGTCTAATTCGTCGCGCAGGCGCTCCCATATGGCGTAGCCTCGAGGCCTGATCACCATGCAGCCCTTTACCGGCGAATAATCGGCCAGTTTCGCGTTGAGGACGATGTCGATGTACCACTGCGAGTAATCGACGCTCCTGGGGGTGATCTTGTCTGCCATCGGGAACCTCTCTCCGTTCGATATATAAAGCCGCCGACCCCTGGGACTCTTCGTCCTAAAGGTCGGCTAGGGCTCAAGCGTGACGATAGTATAGGAAAGCGGCGGCTTTTTCAATGTCGCCGCCGTACAAGGCTCAGGGCAGGCGGAAGGTTTCCACCATATACCGAATACCCGTGCCCGCGCCGAGCTTTTCGCTGCGCTCTACGAGTATGACCACGGTCTTGCCGTCCGGGGCCACCAGGATTTGCCTTATCGTGTACTTTAGGACGCCTTTGCGCTGAATCTGGGGGTTCCCTACGCTCAAGCTGCTTTTCTTGCCCGCGGTATCCGCTACGGAGAGCTCTATGCCGAAGGATGACAGCGCTGCTCCATCCTTTTCACCCGCTTTCTGGCTTAGGCGTATATCCCACTGCGCCTGGGTCTTGAAGTCCTTAAACGAGAGCGTATCGCTCGCCTCATCGCCGTTAATCGACAGATAGATGAGCCTGCCCTGCTGCAAAAAATCGATTTTATATTTGCTTACAGCACCCAAGCTCGTGGACAGAAGCTTATAGAAGGCTCCGGAAGCGTCCCAGCCCGGCTCAAGATTCACTGAATACAGCCCTTTGTATACCCCGTCGCGCACGAAATCGTTTTTCTTCGTATCGACCACGTAGATCTCGGCATAGGGTTTGCCCGCGGCCATGTCCAGCCCATAGAAGCCGAACATGAAATAACCGGAATCCGGGGAGAAGCCCAGGTTTACCAGCGTGGCCACGTCGCCCGCGAAGGCGGCCGCCGCGAGGCCGAGGATGATCGATACCAGTATAAGCATTCTTTTCATTGTACGCTCCCGGAGGATACGCAGAGCCGTATCCTCTTTTGAGTATCGGAATTACGCCGGCGCCCTTGAGGGAAAAGCTTCTAGGTAGTAGGGTAGAGCCATGACCACAAGCTATAGGGAGCGCGCGCTCAAAGCCATGTTTGTATTCGCGTTGCTGACGGTAGCCATCGTGCCGTTCTATCTCGTGTCCAAGGTGAGCTTTGACGCCGCGACCCTAGCCAGGGCCGGCGCGCTGTTCCAAGGTTCCTGGGCCTTCTACGCTCAATTGCTCGTGGTAGTTTTTTGCGTACTCTACGCCATCGTAATGCTTGGCATCATAGCCTTCAGGGCCGCCCGTTCGGCTTCCCTCGAAATATTCTTCTTTT
>JBFZES010000411.1:0-10191 GCA_041306725.1 Spirochaetaceae bacterium
GCCTTAAGCTGGTGCTCGTGCTGGCGGCCATGCCGGTGGGCTTCCTAGGCCTCGTGCCCCCCGCCCTCTATAAGCTCGACCAGGATTTCGCCGGATCTCTATGGCTCGCCTCTAACGGCGCGCTCATCGCCATCGTGCCCATTTTGGCCTTGCTGGTATGAGCCCGTGCTAAAGCATGCTTGACCTACGGGTCGCTATGGCTAAGACTTAGGGCACGTTAGTGCGTGCAAAGATCGGAGCCGCCATGCTGAATATAGCGCTCTTCGGCCCCCCGGGAGCCGGCAAGGGCACCCAGTCGGAATTCCTTATCAAGGAATTCAAGCTCTTCTACATATCCACCGGCGACCTCTTACGCAAGGAACTGGCGGCGGAGAGCAAGCTCGGGCTGGAGGCAAAAAGCATAATCGCTTCCGGCGGCCTGGTATCGGACGAGATCATCGTCCAGATCATCGAGAAGACCATAACCGAGCATCCGGACGCGGACGGCTTCCTCTTCGACGGCTTTCCGCGCACCTACATACAGTGCTACATACTCGAAGGGCTTATGATAAAGCTCGACACCTCGCTTAACTGCCTCATCAGCCTCGAGCTGGACGAAGAGGAATCGGTAGCGCGGCTCTTGAACCGCGGCAAGAGCTCGGGGAGGATGGACGACAACGAGCGGGTTATACGGAACAGGCTCAAGGAATACAAGGAAAAGACCCTGCCCGTCCTCGACTTCTACAAGGGCCGCGGCATATACCGTCGGGTGGACGGGGGCCAGAGCATAGAAAAAGTAACCCAGGATATACGGTCCATAGTACGGGAAGAGCAGGCTAAGCACCTGTTCAACGTGGTCATCTTCGGCTACCCCGGCTCAGGCAGGGGCTCGCAGGGCGCTGCTTTAGCAAAGAAATACGGCCTTGAATACGTATCCACCGGCTCCATTTTGGAAAAGGAGATCAAGGCGGGCAGCGCCTTGGGCAAGCGAATCCAAGAGCTCTATGAAAACGGCCAGCTCGTGCCCGACGAAATCGTGGTCGAGCTGATAGAGCAAACCCTGGAACGCGCCAAGGACGTCAAGGGCTTCATCTTTAAAGGCTTTCCGCGCACCCTCGTCCAGTCCTACATACTCGCCGGGCTCCTGAAGAAGCACGGCACGTCCATAAGCCGGGTGATAGAGCTTGAGCTGCCCACCCTCGAGCTAATAAAACGCCTGGACGAACGGCGTAATACCGAGCGTTGCATGCCCTACGATACGACCACCGCTAAGATCGTGCAGCGCCTCCATGACCACGAGGCCCTTACGGTTCCGGTCATCGAAAAATATCAGCAGCTGCACGGCGTCGTGAAAGTGGATGGCAAGGGCGGCTTCGACGAGGTATTCGCGCGCATGGAAGCGGCCTTCAATACCAGCGCGAAGCCGCTCTAGGGTAGCCGAGCGCTATTCGGCGGGGAAGCGGAGCAGCCAGGCCGTACCTGCGCCGTTTGTCCCGCTTACGCTTCTCGTCAGCGATCCGTCGAGCTGCTCGGCAAGAGCCTTGGCCAGGGGCAATCCTATGCCGGCCGAGGAAAGTTCTCCGCCAGGCATACCAACCCCTTCGTCGGCTACCATTAGCTCTATGGAGCCTTGCATCGCCTTTAATTCGATACGCCCCTTGCCTGGCTGGCCGGGGTAGGCATGGTCGCGCACGTTGGCTACGAGCTCATAGAGGAGTATGCCGAAGGAAACCGCGTGATCCAGCCGCATGCGCGGTTCGCCCGAGACGGAAAGGTCGAAAGATACCTGCGGCATCGTTTCCTGGCAAAGGCTTTGGAGCAGCCTAGTCGCATACACGTTAAGGTCCACGAGATCGAGGCGCTCGGCCACATACAGGGAATCGTGCGCCATGGCTATGGCGTCCACCCGCGCGATGACCGCGTTGAAGGGCTTCCGCTGCGCAGTATCGTCGACCCGGTCGCACTCTAGGCGCACGAGGCTCGCAATAAGCTGAAGATTATTCTTCACCCGGTGGTGTATCTCGCGGAGCATGGCCGCCCGCTCCGCTAAGAGCGCCTCAAGTTCCTTGGTGCGATCCTTTACCCTCGACTCGAGTATCCGCGCTTCTTCGCGGTGCTGCGCCCGATGCCGGATTATGATGCCGCCGAATAAGGCTATGAAAAAAAGCAGGCCCAGCACGCCTGCCGCCGTTTGGCTGAGGTATGCCGCCGAAAAGCGGCTGTAGCCCCAGCCAAGGGCGAGCGGATACACGATAAAGGAGATAGCGGCGCAGGCTATGAGCGATCGCTTCCCGAAATTATACTCCAGGGCGAGGATCAGCCCGAGTATGAGCGGCAAGGCGCTCGTCAGGTCGCCGCCTTTGGCCGTGCTGGCCGATAAAAGCGCCGTAATGAACAGAAATGCCACTTGAATACGCAGGGATAATTTGGATTTCCAAAAAGCGCTGACTAAAGCGATCGTTCCGGAAATGAATAGCACAATAATGCTTTTATCCGCGATTATTGGTCCACTGTAAGCACGGTTTATTCGGGAAAGGGTTATGGCATTAAGGACTACGATGCTAAACGCCCCGAAGGCTGCAGATAACCCTACAAGCCGCCTAAGCCCATCGGGATCTCGAGTAAATCTTTCGACGAGGCGCATAGTATCGTGTCCTTAGCCCGCGACCCAGTAACTCAGCGGCATCTCCCCGGGGCTTATGATCTCGTCCATTTCGTCGCAGGGCCGCTTGGCTATGGCCCATTCCAGGCTTTCTACGGTTTCCTCGAACGAAAAGTCCCCGGCGGCCAAGGGGTTATATTTTCCAAGCGCGGCGTCTTCGGCAAGGTCGCGCTTATAGTCGCTGAGCATATTGAGCGCCAAAAGGCTCATGCCACGCTCTATAACATCCTTATCGCCGCCTTTGAAGGATGCGCCGAGCCGCAGCCGTTCCATAATCGACGAGCCGTCTTCGGGCGTGGCGCAGAACCAGCGCTTGGTATCGCGGACGGACAAAAGGTATGTGCCTAGATGGGCGACGGCGGTGCGTCCGGCGTCCTCGCAGCCGGCCAGGAACGGCAGGGCGGCTACGAGCCGCGCTATGCGGTTTACCCGCAGGGCTTCCGCCTCCGCAGCGTCCATACGGAAGGCCGCGGCAAGGTCGCCCGCTAGCTCTAGCCAGAGTTCTTCGACGAACAGCCGGTTGCCGCTTTGCTTCTCTACGTTCTGGTGCGTTACCATAGCCTTACTCCTCCGCAGGAGCTTATTTTTGCAAGGAGCGGCTAGGTCCGCCGTTATCGGAAGCTGAGCCTGCTCCTCGCGGGCAAAATCCTACGGTGCTTGTACGCTATCATGGCTTCGCCATACGCGCAAGAAAGTTCGATTGCTGAACGGCCAAGGAGCGCGGCCGAGCCAGGAGCTGCGCTATAGCCCGGTAACGATGCGCTCCATCGGGTATTCCACCAGGAAGCTCAGGGGCACTTCCCTCTTTTCTCCGGGCTTGAGCTCGAGCGTCCAGCTGATCTTGTGCTCGTCGTCCAGAGAGGGCTCCTTCTGGCCGTCCTTGACCTGGGGCGCAAGCGGCTTTACGACGATCTCCTTATCCCCGGTAATGGGGAACTGGTCAAAGAGCTTAACCCGCGCCGCGCGCGTCCGGTTATTGGTAACGCGGAGCTGATACTCGAACTGCTCGCTAATCTTCTTATTAACGAGGCCCTCGTTCTTCTTAAAGCGCTTTATAAAGCGGTACTCCACCTTTACGCCCTCGTCTACGCCCAGCGATACCTCGCTCTCCTGCCCCGGCATGATCAGGGGAAAGGCGGAGTTGGCCACGAAGGACCCGTCAAAGAATATGTTCACGGCCCCGGGCAGCAGGGGGAACTCGGCGTCATTCTTAAAATGGGCCGTAAGGTAGGCGAACTCAGCGAGCTTGGGCACGGCCTGGTAGAGAAAGTCGGCGGGGAAGTCCCTGCGGGCAATGCCCACCCGGGTTTCCCTATTATCGCCCGTTACCGTGCCGCCTCCGGCGACGGTGAATACCACGCTGGCTCCCGAATCCTCGACGGCCGCCTCCTTGCTTTCAAGGTCGTTGGAGGCGTACTCTTCCATAGGCGCGCCGGCCGACGCCATCATGTCTTCCGCGTATTCTTCCAGCTCCGCAACCGCCTTAGCCTTGCGCTTAGCCATATCCGAGCGCATTGGGGCGGGGCGCGGCCGGTAAAAGGACAAGCGCCAGGGGTAAAGCTCGGGCACGACGCCCGACACGTTAACCCGCGCCGTGGACAGCCTTAATTCGGCGTCAACCCAATCCTCCCCGGTAGCCTGGCTCAGGTAGGCGTCGTATTCCAGCGCTAACCTGTCCGAATCGCTGGCAGCCCTAAGCGTGTACACAGGGCGCCAGCTTGGCCCCGCCACCATGTATGAAAGCCGCAGGGTAAGCTCCCCGTCCCCCACCTTCCGCACGGCCGCCTTAACGAGGTCGCGGGAACGACGGCCGCCGCCGCCCAGCTCATCCATGCGCTCGTCGAGCGCCTCAAGCTTGGCGCTAAGCTCGCGGGCCTCCCGCTCCGCCTTGAGCCTGAGCCCGTCTATTTCCCTATGCTTATCGCGGTAGAAGCCGGTCAGGCCCATCCAGGTCGCTACGTCGAGTCCCTGCTGCGCCGCCCCGGCGGAACTTGAAGGGAGCGCGGGCGCGGCCGTCTGCGGCGTGGTAACCAGGGCGGCTATGCGCTCGATAAAGGCCTTCTCGCCCGCAAGCTGGGCTACCTGCAGTTCCAAAGCCTCAAGCTGGTCGGCTATGGCGAGCCGCTCGTTTTCCAAGGCGCGCCGCTTATCGTCCACGTCCTCTTCGAAATACTCCGTCTCGAACGCGCATTCGCCGAGTACCGCCTCGCCCGTGCCGCGCAGCTGCAGGCTATCGCGGTCTAGGTAGGGGCTCAGGTTCGTAAAGACTATGCTATGCTCGCCCGCCTTCAGCGTAAGGGTCGCCTCGCGGCTAATCATGGCGCGGCCCTGGTAGACGGTAACGGAGCGAACGACGGATGCGACTTCGGTGCTGGTCATGGCGATTCACCTCATGCGACGGAATGGCTATCAGTCTAGCGCCCGCGCGACCGGCGCGCAAGGAGCGTACTGAACGGCCAAGCCCGCCACGCCTCATGAGTCGGCAAGCACGTTCAATTTTTGTTTCTATTGACAGTATCGTTATTGGCTGATATGCTCCGGTAACGTTCTTACAAGGAGTAACATTAATGAGCGACTATTTTAAGTCTTATCCGGATGCGCAGGGCAATTTCGGGCAGTACGGCGGCAGCTTCCTGCCCCCGGCCATCCAATCCGAAATGGAGAAAATAACCGACGCATACTACTCCATCAGCAAATCGCATGAATTCATATCGGAGCTGCGAAGCATACGCAAGCATTTCCAGGGCAGGCCCACGCCGGTATATTTCGCCAAGCGCCTGTCCGACCTGTACGGCGGCCGCATATACTTAAAACGCGAAGACCTCAACCACACCGGCGCCCACAAGCTAAACCATTGCATGGGCGAGGCCTTGCTGGCCAAGTATCTAGGCAAAAAGAAGCTGATAGCGGAAACGGGCGCGGGGCAGCACGGCGTGGCCCTGGCCACGGCCGCCGCCTACTTCGGCCTTGAGTGCGAAATACATATGGGCGAAGTGGACATACAGAAAGAACATCCGAACGTCATACGCATGAAAATACTCGGCGCCACGGTAGTGCCCGTTTCGCGCGGCCTTAAGACGCTCAAGGAGGCGGTCGATTCCGCCTTTGAGGCCTACATGGTCGATCCCATAACCAGCATATACTGCATAGGCTCGGTCGTAGGCCCCCACCCCTTTCCCATGATGGTGCGCGAATTCCAGAGGGTCGTAGGCATAGAGGCCAAAGAGCAGTTCTTCGAGATGACGGGCGAGCAGCCAGACAACGTCATGGCCTGCGTAGGAGGCGGCAGCAACGCCATGGGCATATTCTCCGCGTATATAGACGATCAAAACGTCAAGCTCTATGGCGTCGAGCCCATGGGCAGGGGCACCAAGACCGGCGATAACGCGGCCACGATAACCTACGGCAAGCCGGGCACCATACACGGCTTTAAGTGCCTGCTTCTGCAGGACGAGAAGGGCGAGCCCTCCCCGGTATATTCCATAGCCAGCGGGCTCGACTATCCGGGCGTAGGCCCCGAGCACTCCATGCTGCACGACATCAAGCGGGTTCAGTATACGTCGGTAAGCGACGACGAAAGCATAGACGCATTCTATGAGCTATCCAAGATGGAAGGCATCATACCCGCTCTAGAAAGCGCGCACGCGGTAGCCTACGCGTTCAAGCACGCCAAGGCCAATCCGCGGCAGTCCATACTGGTAAACTTAAGCGGCCGCGGCGACAAGGACATCGATTTCATTTTCGATAAGTACGGCGCCCGCTAGGCTAAGGGCGGCGGGCGGAAGCGTGCCCCGCCGCGCCTTAGTGGGAAAAAAATAAAATAATGACTATACTATACGTACTATGAACCATAGACAGCGCTTAATGGCCCTCATTACCGTATTCTTTGCCCTGTCGCTTACCGGCAATGCTTTCGGGCAAGGGCAATTCCGTACCATAGCCTCCATGGCCTTCAGCTACTACAGCGACCAACGCTATGGCATCGACTGGGAAGACGTTTTCATTGCCCCTTTGCCCGCGGGCTTCTATCTGGTGGCCGCCGCTAACGGCGTCAACACGAGCTTCTCCGACCAGACGGGAGGCAGGCTGGGCCTAGCCTTTGATCTGCCGGGAGCCTACTACGGCGAGGGCTCCTACGCCCTGGAGCACGATTGGCGAGAAGGCTCCTTCCTCCATACCGCCTACCTATCGGCTAGTTATGAGTCGGAACCGGCCTTGGCAAGCATAAGCCTTACGGGAGAATTTACCGCGTCGAGCGCAGGCGGGATCATAGCGCCTGCCTTACGCTACGCGCTGTTCCCCGAGCTTACCCTCGGCTCTACGCTCTTCGTCGCGTTTCATCGCTATGAGCCGGACGAGCGCTTCTTCAACGTGGCGGTGCTTGGCAGCGGCGAATATGCCCTAGCCCCGGGCATACTCCTTGCGCTTGGCGGCACCTTTAGCACGGTGTACGAGCCGACGAGCCGGCATGAGAAGTGGTCTATACTCGGCGGCATCACCGTCAAGCCTTCGGCGCTGGTATCGCTTAAGTCCCAACTCGAATACGCCAATGCCATGAGGGCGGAAATCAACCCCCATGAAATTGTGTCCATACGCCTCGTGATCGACGTAAAATTCCGCCCACGGGACTAGCCGATCGGCGATGGCTTTTTTTATAGCCCAATTCTCCTAGCCGCATAGTATACTGCCGGTAGCGGGGCCGGCCCCCTCTTGCGATGAAGAAGGAGAGTATCCATGGCTAGCCAAACAACGGACGGCGCGCTCGTGATCACGCCTGATATCAATCACCTGGACACCCTAAGCGCCAAGGACTTTTCCGAGGAATACGGCCCCTTGGCCGCAGGCGCCTCGATAATAATCCTAGACCTGAGCAGGGTAAATTTTGTCGACAGCACCGGCTTAGGCTCCATACTCACTATAGTCAGGGATACGCTCGCCCGCGGGGCCAGGATAGCGCTCTGCGGAGCCCAACCTTCGGTAAAAGTGCTTTTCAGGATGGTGCAGCTAGGCAAGCTGGTAACGATTTTAGATACGCTTGAACTGGCGCAGTCATGGGCGAGGGGCTGAGGAAGCCGGAATCGTGACGCAGCACGCGATCATCGCTTTAGCCGCGGCCTGCGCCGCTCTAGCGCTCCTACTCGCCCTGCTGTACCGCCTACGATGCCGCGGCTCCGCGCTAGCGCTGGATCATCCTGAATTTCAGGATTTCGCCGCCTCGCTGGCTATGACTATCATCGTTATCAAAGCGGATATGAGCGCAATACTCTATGCCAGCCCGGGTTTCAGCGCCATATTCGGCATGGACCCTGCGGAGGCGCGGAACGAGAGCATGCGGTCTTTGGTCCACGCAGACGACCTTGAGGCCTTCGATTCCGCCCTGCTCGCTGGACGCTCATCCCCCTTCGAAATAGAATTCCGGATAGTCCGGGAAGGCGAAAGCAACTGGATACACATGCGCGGATTTCCTATCGCCGAGCGCACAGCCGCGCGGCGCATAGTGCTCTGGCTGGAGGACAGGTCGCGGCGCAAGAGCGATGAACTCAAGCTTGCCCAGGCCCGCGATTACGAAGTCGCCATAGGCGCCCGTATTCAGCAGGCCTTGCTCTTAGGGCGGGCGGAACGCGACTACGCCAGTTTCGAACTTGCGTCCATGACCCTGCCGTCCCAAAAAATCGACGGCGACTTTATAGACTTTTTCGATGGCCCCGATGAGACGCTGGACCTCATGCTCGGCGACGTCATGGGCAAGGGCATACCCGCGGCCCTCACCGGCGCCGCCGCCAGGAACGCGTTCGTGCGTGCGCGTCTTTCGCTTGCCGATACGGCCGACCTCTCGGCCTTGCCCATAAAGGACATCGTGGGAGCGGCCGAGCGGCGCATAGCCGGCAAGCTTATAGAGCTGAAGACCTTCTTTACCCTGATATACGGCCGCATCGACGGAAACGCGGGGCTTTTCCGCTACGTCGACTGCGGGCATACCAGCGTCATCCATTACGAGAAGCGCAGCGGCCGTTGCTGGCGGCTCAAGGGGGCAAACGCCCCCCTAGGATTCCTGCCCAAGCAGGACTTTCTCGAATACGCGGTGCCCATAGCCAACGACGACATACTCTTCTTTTTTTCCGACGGCATCACCGAGGCCGCGGATTCAGAAGGGGAACAGTTCGGCGAAGACCGGCTTATGAAGCTGATCCGCTCCAGCGCTGGACTCGGAGCGGCTGAGCTCCTCGAAAAGATTAAGCTCATAAGCTTCGCCTACGCGGCTGGCGATTTCAAAGACGATATTACCGGCATATCCGTAAAAATGGCCGCCGTAGCCAAAACGGCCGCCGGCTACTCTCGAAACTTTCCGCAATCGCTTGATTCGCTGCACGCGATAAGGGATTTCTTCAGCCGCTGCATAATGAAACACCTGAGCGGCAAGTGCTCGGCGGACGCGCGCGAAGCCCTGCTCCTGGCGGCGGGGGAAGCGGCATCGAATATTTTTAAGCACAATGCCCCCGACCAGAAGCATAGCTGCGCGGCGGCCTTCAGCCTTACGGATGCCTGGGCTGCGTTCACCCTGTATTACCATGGCGAGGACTACGACTGGCAGGAATGGGCCCCGCCTAAGGTCAAGGAATTCCAGACCGGCGGATACGGGCTGTACATCATGGGCACGGTGATGGATTCGGTGACCGTAGCGCGCGGCGAAGACGGGCAAATACGCTTAAGTATGCTATATAGCCTACAACCGGGAAAACGATCATGAAGGGGATACGCGATTTGGGCCACGGCATTTACCGTATCGACGCGACGGGAAATAGCCGGCCCTTCCCCCGCTTTAGCTATCTTGTGGCCCAGGATGGCCAGGGCGCGCTCATAGATCCCGGCCCGCTTGAGGACTTTGCGCTTACGCGGGAACTTCTGCGTTCCATACTGCCCGTAGAGCGAATAGCGTTCATCATACTTACCGGCGATACCCCGGACGCCTGCTCCAGCTTGCCGCTGTGGAAAGGCGCAGGCTTCGCGGGCACGGTGCGCATGCATAGGAATGCGCTCTTGCTGGCCCGCTACTATGGCGAGCCCTTGGACGCGCCGATGTTTTCATCGGGAGAGGACCAAAGCCTTGAGCTTGCCCCGGATAGGCGGCTGAGGCTTATCAACGTGCCAGGAATACCTACCGCGGGTTCGCAGTTCTGCTATGACGCCCAATCGGGGAGCCTCTTCACCGGCATGCTCTTCGGTTCCATGGGCGACGAGGAGGGCGAGGATATACAGGAGAGATCGCGCCTCTATCACGAGCTTATGTTCCCCCGCCTGGGAACGCGGGCGGACATACGAGAGCTTTTGCGCGGCCTAGAGCCCGCGACGCTGCTCCCCCGCAATGGAGCAGCGCTGGAACGCGGCCTCTCCCTCGCAAGCGTTTTATTCGCGGTCGACGATTGCGGCGCCGGCGATGCGCTAAGCGAACTGGCTAGGATTAAGACGGAAAACCTGGAGCTGAAAAAATCCATCATTCAGGCGAACGAAGATCAGCTCAAAGATCCCGTTACCGGCTTTTATAATGAATT
>JBFZES010000412.1:0-2975 GCA_041306725.1 Spirochaetaceae bacterium
CGACGAGCGCAAGGTCATAGCCTACCACGAGGCCGGCCACGCGGTGGTGGCGGCCTTTACCCCCGGCGCCGATCCCGTGCAGAAGGTAAGCATAGTGCCGCGCGGCTTCGGCGCCCTTGGCTTTACCCTTCAGGTGCCCCTCGAGGACCGCTATATCGTGACGGAAGACAAGCTCTTAGGCGAGATCGACGTGCTCCTAGGCGGCCGCGCCGCCGAGGATATCGTGTTCAACAGGATATCCACCGGGGCGTCCAACGATATAACCCGAGCCACCGACATAGCCAGGCGCATGATCACCGATTACGGCATGTCAGAGCGCTTTAAGAACGTGGCGCTTACCAAGCGCGGAGCGGGCATCATGGGGCCAAGCGCCGAGCCTATGATGGCGCGCGAATACGCCGAGGTGACCCAGCTCTACATAGACGAGACCATAGCAAGCTCCATAGCCGCGCACTACGACAAGGCCAGGGCCCTGCTCATCGACAAGCGCGCCCTCCTCGAAACCCTCGCCGAGGAGCTTCTCGAGAAGGAAACGGTAGACGAAGCCCGCTTCAGGCAGCTCATGCAGAGCGTTTAGACCATAGCCAGGACTCTGTTGTAGCCATCGCCCTTATAGAGGCGATGGTTTTTTTATTCGCTAGACATACCGATACAGTTTGCGATACAGTTATGCTTGATATGACATTCCGTTATTGGAGGATACTATGCTTCCTACCATCCTGCTCATCGTTTACGGCCTAGCCTTACTCGCCATCGCGTTCGCGAGCCTTAAGTACGCCGACACCATGGACAACTTCCTGGTGGCCGGCCGGAAGCAGCGCCGCCTGCTCGTGAGCGTATCCATGCTCGCCTCCACCATAGGCGGCGGCATAACCATAGGCACCGTCACCCGCGCCTTCAATATAGGCTTTCCGGCCTTCTGGTTCGTGGCCGCGGGCGGCATAGCGCACTTCCTGCAGGGGATGCTGCTCTCGCGCAAGGTTCGCGAAACCGAGGCGCTCACCCTTCCGGACCTCGCCTTCAAGCTCGTAGGCCCTTCGCTGCGCAGCTTAAGCTCCGTCATCATCATGGTTACCTGGGTAGGCATAGCCACGGCCCAGTTCGTGGCGGCCGCCAAGGTAATAAGCGCCATTACCGGCCTCGCCCACCAGCCCGCGGTATTGGCCGCGGCCCTATTCATGATCGTATATACGCTGATAGGCGGGCAGAAATCCGTGCTGAGGACCGACCTGTTCCAATTCGGCTTCCTGGCCATAGCCATCGTGTCGACCCTGCTGTGGCTGTACATAGGCAAGCCGCCAGCGCCATCGAGCGTAGCCGTGGAAATCTTCAACGCCAAATTCGGGGCATTGGATCTGCTCTACTACCTAATCGTGCTCGGCGGGTCCTACTTTATCTGCCCCATGATGTTTAACCGCCTCTTAAGCGCGGACAGCGCGGCTAACGCCCGAAAAAGCTCCTTCATATCGGGCTTCGGCATGCTCTTCTTCGCGTTGGCCATAACGTTCGTCGGCCTGTGGGCCCGCGCGTCATTGACGCCCGAAGCCTTGGGAGGGATCGACCCCTTGAATTTCCTGGCAAGGAACAGCCTGCCGGCCGGACTCGGGCTCCTGCTCATCTTCGGCCTCTTCGCCGCCATCATGTCCACCGGCGACACGGTGCTCCTTACGGCGGCGGGCATCATGGAACACGACCTCATGAAGCGCGACAGCGTTGGCGGGGTGCGCCTGTGGACCGTGGGCGTGGGAGCCATAGCCGCGCTCATCGCCCTTTTCCAAACCGATATCATAGGAATTCTGATCAAGACCTATAACGGCTACACGGCGGGCATCGTGCCGGCGCTCTTCGTGGCCATTATGCTCAAGGACAAGCGCAGGCTTGATCCGGCCTTGGCCTTTGTAGCCGTGAGCGGCGGCTATGCCCTGGGCCTTGGCGGCAGCTTCGTGCCTGAAGGCCAGGCGTTGGCTAAACTCCTGCCTATGGCGGGACTCGCCTTTTCCGCCCTGCTTGCCCTCGCGGCAGCCAAGAAAGGCGCTAAAGCCGCAGCCTAAGGCGCAACCGACGCCGTCCTTAATTACCTAATAGGGCGACGCAGGGCTACCCGCCCCGCGTCGCCCTTATCCTTTTGGGCATCTCACATATTGACACTTACTGCCACTTACGTCATTATCGCGCAGGTGACATTTTGAGCTGTAATGTCAAGGAGGCATAAAAATGTCGGTAACCATTAAAAGCATAGGATCCTGCATACCGGCCATACGCTTCAGCAACGAAGAGCTCGCGGCCCGGGTCGATACCACCGATGAATGGATACGTTCCCATACCGGCATAGGCGCGCGGCACTACGCGGCCGAGGGCCAGCAGACCAGCGACCTCGCGGTAATAGCCGCTAGCAACGCGCTAGCAAAGGCGGGCCTAGAGCCGAACGATATCGATATCATAGTCTTAGCCAGCGCTACCCCCGATTACTTCGGCTTCCCATCTACCGCCTGCATCGTGCAGGACAAGCTCGGCGCCCAGAACGCGGCCGCTTTTGACGTGAACGCGGGCTGTACCGGCTTCATATACGGGCTTGACGTAGCGGCGTCCATGCTGCACACGAACGGCCGCAAGCGGGCCTTGGTCATAGGGGCAGAAACCCTGTCGCGCATCGTGGATTGGGAAGACCGCTCCACCTGCGTGCTCTTTGGGGACGGGGCGGGAGCGGCGGTGCTCGAATGGGACGAGGCGGCAGGCGACCGCGGCGTGCTGCGCTCCTGGCTGCGGGCCAGGGGCTCGGGCGCGTCGAGCCTGCTCCTGCGCACGCCCAAGCGCGACAGCGCCTTCCTGCGCGACGAGGACTATAAGCGGCCCGCCAAGCTCGAGATGGACGGCAAAAGCGTATACATTTTCGCGGTAAAGGCCATAACCGACGTCATAGAGACCCTGCTTAAGGAATCTGGCCTCGACATCAACGAATTCCGCTGGATAGTGCC
>JBFZES010000413.1:0-2702 GCA_041306725.1 Spirochaetaceae bacterium
ATCTCCAAGGAGTGTGTATGAAACGTATCGCTTTAGCCCTTTGTATCGCCCTCGTGGCCTTCGCCCCGGCCTTCGCCGAGGGCATAGACCTCGGGAACTTCCCCTTGGGCTCTTGGCTCGACGCCAACTATGGCGCCGTATGGGAATTCAGCTCGGGCAACATTCGCATCGTAGCCCCTGATGGCACCCTCTACTTCGACTTCAGCGCCGAGGGCATACAGGACTTTAAGGTAGGAGCGGGCGGCGACGGCCCCTTTATCACTTTTTCGTGCGCGGCCGTCGGCA
This sequence comes from Spirochaetaceae bacterium, assembly GCA_041306725.1. Taxonomy (GTDB): domain Bacteria; phylum Spirochaetota; class Spirochaetia; order Treponematales; family UBA12059; genus UBA5200. Next base: position 286 of record JBFZES010000413.1, read on the forward strand.
AGGGCTACAAGCTTACCAAGCCCTTGCTTAAGTCTGAGATGACCCTGGAGATCACGCGTACCGGGCTCCCCGCCTACTCCGTCGTGATGGCCAAGCGCTAGTTCAGCCGCCTAACAAGCCCTCGCGATCGACGCTAAGGAGCGTTAGCTATGATAGAACTCTGGAGCGTCCTGATCGCGAGCGGCGTGCTCTCTATCGCCTTTATCCTTTTATCTATTCTTACATGGCTCAACGCGCGGGGCCAGATAGCGGGACCGGGCACCTGGCTGCTCGGCTTCGCTTTCCTATCCCTTGGCATCATACTCGTGGCCCTGCGCGGCCAGATAAGCGACTTTTCTTCGATTTTTATCGCCAACGCCATCATCCTTCTCGGCGTCATGCTCAAGGCTTTGGGCTTCCTTCGCTTCCTGAACGCCGGCTCCAAAGCTATACACGCGATACTCCTTTTCACCCTGTTCGCGGCATCCGTCTTACTTTTCGTATTCCTTGAGCTCGCGCCCAGCATGCGGGCGCGCATGATTACGATGAGCGGCGCCAATGTTGTTTTCGGCTTAATCACCGCCTATTTCCTCTTCTGCAAGGCGCCTAAGGAACTGCGAAGCTATGCGCGCGTGGCTGCCATCTTTTTTTTCCTCTACTCGGGCATCTATCTCTATAGGATAGTCAACGCGCTGCACTGGAACGCCGGCGAAAGCTGGCTGCGCTCCGGGGACGCCACCGAGGCCGTGATTATGCTCGCGGTAACGACCCTGCTGGCCGCCATAGCGGTTACCGAGATGCAGCTCCTGCACGGCCGCCTGCGCGCGGACCTTAAGCGCGCGGGCGAGGATATGGCCAAGGCCAACCGCGAGCTCATGGATGAAGTGCGTCGCCGTACTATGGCCGAAACGCAGCTACTGGCGGTCAACAGCGAATTGAGTTCCACCCAAAAGGAGATCATGGTAACGCTGTCCGAGGTCGTGGAGTTCAGGTCCAAGGAAACGGCCCGCCACGTGGCCCGCGTGGGCGAGTACGCCCGCGTGCTTTGCTCGGCGCGGGGCAAGTCCCACGACGAAATCCAGCTCATAGCCGACGCCGCACCCATGCACGATATAGGCAAGATATCGGTAAGCGACGATATACTGAATAAGCCATCAGGCTTAAGCGATAAGGAAATGACGATCATGCGCGCGCACACGCTGGTCGGCTACAACCTGCTTAACAAATCCGACAGGCCCCTCATCAAGATGGCCGCCCTCATAGCTTTAGAGCACCACGAGTACTGGAACGGCTCCGGCTATCCCAAGGGCATAGCCGGCGAGGCCATATCGTTTGCCGGCCGCGTCGTGTGCCTCTGCGACGTGTTCGACGCCCTCTCTTCTTTGCGGCCGTATAAGGAAGCGTGGGAATTGCCGCGCATACTCGATTATCTGCGTACCGAGCGCGGCAGGATGTTCGACCCCGAACTCGTGGACGCGCTCTTCTTCCACCTCGACGAATTCCTGGCCATAGCGAAAAGCCTCAAAGACGAGGACTAAAGCCAGCGCCCTTCGCCGCTTCTTGACAATCCGCGCTTTATTAAGCGATTATTGCCCTTAATGGTTAACCTAATCACCAGCGCTTCAGTTAACAAAGAAGATAGGCCTTGAGACGCGCGGGCCAGGCTACGCCCGATGAGGGAGATAGGCGCATCGTGGAGCTCCTGCGCGCCGAAGCGGCACCGGTATCGGGAGTAAGCCTGGCGCGGGAACTGGGCATATCGCGGGTAGCCCTCTGGAAGCGCATACAGGCCCTTAACGCCTGGGGCTATGGCATACGGGCCGCGCACCGGGGCTATGAGCTTGCGCGCGACGACGGCTTAGCCCTTTGGGAGCTTGACGCCCCGGGGTGGGTACAGCTCCTTGCCAAGACCGGGTCCACCATGGACGACGCCCGATGCCTGGCGGAGGAAAACGCGCCGAGCGGCTCGCTGGCCATAGCGCTTGAACAGGAGCGGGGCCGAGCTAAGGGCGGCGGGCCGTGGCTGAGCCCCCCGGGCGGCCTCTACTGTTCCATCGTAGTGCGCTCTAGCCTGCCGCCTTCCTTCGCGGGGGCCTTGGTGCTCGAGGGAGCGGCGATAGTACTGACGCTGCTTAAAGCAGCCGGGGCGCGGGGCCTGTCCTATCGCTGGCCGAATGCCTTTATGGCCGAGTCTTCCGATGGGACGCTCAAGCGTGTAGGCGGCCTTTTGCTGGAATTCGAGGGCAGCGCTCAGCGGGCTCGGTACTATCTCTTGGGTATAGGGCTCAATATGGCGGCCCCCGGCTTAAGCGATAAAGCGGGGGGCCTGGGCGAACTGTTCGCCCTGCCGCCCAAACGGGCTAAACTGGCCGCGGCCTCCGCCGCAAGCCTGGCCCGCTGGGCGGCCGAGCCCGAACTGGGGAAAGGCCGCTGGGATA
>JBFZES010000414.1:0-3937 GCA_041306725.1 Spirochaetaceae bacterium
CAATCGGAAAAAAACGTGGAATCGCAGCAAAATTCATTGAAATTTGACGAAATTCGCGCCTCGGTGGCAGCTTATATCATGCGAGCGCCTGCCAGCGCCCCTGCCGGAGCTCTAATCCGCAGTGCCCGCCTAAGGCCTTATTTAGCCCTTCGGAAAGGCTCCGGGCGCTGGCGGCCAGCTCTGGCGGCAGCATGGCGGCGGGCACGGCGCCGCTGCCCAGTATGGTCTCGGCCAGCAATTTCGCCGCCAGGAAGCGTTCGGATTTTTCCACCGCGAAGCCCAGCGGCCGCTTGAGCAGGCCCACCACTTCCCAGGTGGACTGCTCCGCCTGGCTGTAGCGGCCCGCGTCCTTGTCCTGCTCGGATATCCGCAGGGGCAGGGTAGCGGCTATATCGTCGAGCCTGGCCACCAGGGCGGCAAGGTCGAAGAGCCCCGTGGCGCAGTTAAAGAGTATGCGCTCGCCGCCGGCTTCCAGCGCGGCCGCCTCCTCGTTCGATATGGCCTGGCCCAAGTCGCCCACGGTCATGGCCCCGTTCTCGTCGAGCACCAGTATGCCGCCCTTAACGTCCAGGGCCGTGCGATAGGAAAAATCGAAGGCAGCGTCCGCGCCCGATAGCGCCATGAGCGCCAGCTCCACGGGGTCCGCCGAATAGCCCACGTTGTCCACGTTGCCTATGTAGGCGTAGCGGTAGCCGCGCTCAAGGAGTTCGCGGTAAACGCCCGCCAGTACCCTGAAGCTCTGGCCGTGGCCGCCGGGCAGCGCCAAGGCGCTATCCTGTTTGCCGTAGGCCCGGTCAAAGATGCGCCTGGGGCCGCCTTCGGAAGCGGGGCTCAGCGCGGCTATGAGCGGCTGCACGGCGCTTAAGGGCCGCGTGGGGTCGCTGCCCGCGCGCGCTATGAGCGGGGCCAGCCAGGGGTGGCTACGGTACGCCGCGTAAGCCTCCCGTAGCGGCGCGTCGGTGCCCGCGCTCGTCATCTGGAAGAACTGCAGGGGAGGCCGCGGCGCATTCCCGAAGCGCTCGCGGTAGCGTTCGGCCTTGAGCAGGGCGGAGCGCATTTTTAAGACTAGGAAGCTCTCGCCGGGGCTGCCGTCGGGGTTTATGTAGGCGGGCGTCACGCCCTTGGGCTTGCCTTCGCAGAGGGGGGCCAGCGCGTCGAAACCCGCCTTAATGGCCTCGAACACCCCGGGGCCAAGGCCGCTGTTTTTCTTGCGGTCGGCGTAGCTCGTCGCCGAGCCGCCGTTCAAGACGCCCCAAGCCGTAAGCGCGTATAGGCGCTCGCCTACATCGCTAAGCTCCTCGCGGCCAAAGCTGGCCTGCCCTCCATCCCTGGCAAGGCCCGCGGGAGGCTCGAGCCCTAGCGCCGCAAGCCGCCGCATGGCCAGGTCGTAGGGCAGGGCATAGCGCAAGCCGCCGTCCAGCGAGAGCACGGATACCCCGTCGACTTTAGGCACGCCGCTGGCCTTGAGCGCGGGCGCAGGCGCGTTGCGCCCGGTATTCAAGCCCTCGAGTATGCTTAGGCTCAGCTCTATATCGATGCCCTTGCCGAGCATATCGTTGCGCAATTCTTCGCTTATCATGGAGGCCTCCCCGTGGCTTCCATACTAACCCCCGGCGGGACTTTCTGTGAATAGGCCGATGGGATTATGGTCCGCATCGGATCCATGAGCCGCGCGATAGCCGCGCTGCCGCGGTTGCCGCGCTTGCGGTTTTCCGATAGTCTTAATTAGTTCCACGAAGCTTGTGTTTCCGCGCTTCCGCCGCGATTGGTAGTAGCGGAAACCATAGTCTCACTACCACGGCTTGCGTCGCAGGCTCCGCAGACACAAGCTTCGTGGAACTAAGCACAAGCTTCGTGGAACTAAGCAAGCTTCGAACAAGCAAAGAAGCCTCGAGCTGCCGACGACGCTTGATCCGCGCGATTATCGAGGAGGATACGCCCATGACCAATATCATACTGTGCGGAGGCGCGGGCACAAGGCTCTGGCCCCTGTCCCGGACCCTCATGCCCAAACAGTTCGCCCGCCTGCTCGGCGACAAAACGCTCTTCTATCGCAGCGTGGAGAGAAACCTAAGCCTGTGCGATAGCGCCATCATCGTCACCAACGCGGACCAGTGGTTCCTCGCCGCGGCCGACCTGGCCGCCATACCCGAAGCAAAGCGCCCCCGAAAGCTCTCCTTCGTGCTTGAGCCCGTGGGCCGCAACACCGCCCCGGCCATAGCCTTAGCCTGCCTCGAGCTCGACCCGCAGGAAATCGTCCTCGTGTCCGCCTCCGACCACCACATAAAGGACCAGGCCTCCTACCGCGAGCGCGTAGGTGCCGCCGCCGCCCTGGCCAAGGATGGCTACCTGGTAAGCTTCGGCATAGAGCCGTCCTACCCTGAAACCGGCTACGGCTATCTCCAGGCGGACAGCGCCCGGCCGCTGCCCGGCCGCGCCTGCTACGCCGTCAAGGCTTTCAAGGAAAAGCCCGACGCGGCCGCCGCGGAGCGCTACCTTGCCTCGGGCGACTACCTGTGGAACTCGGGCATGTTCGTCTTTAGCGCCGGAGCCTACCTTGCCGAGCTCAAGGCCGCCGCCCCCGCTATGCACGCCGCCTGCGTTGCCGCCCATGCCCGCGCCAAGCGGAGCGCCGATCCCAAGGCCGGCTACCCCCTCGTGTCGCCCTCGCTCGAAGACATGAAGGCCGTGCCCGCCGATTCCGTGGACTACGCCGTTATGGAGAAATCCTCCAAGGTGGCCGCCGTGCGCTCCGATTTCGGCTGGAGCGACGTGGGCAGCTATGACGCGCTCTACGAGCTGGCCGATAAAGACGCTGACGGCAACGCCGTGAACGGCAATGCCATAACCGGCGATGCCACCAATGCCGAGGTTCACGGCGGCGCCATGGCCGGCACCGGCTTCTCGTCCATCGGCTCGAATGGCAACCTCATCCTCTCCGAGCGCGCCGTGGCTGCCGTTGGCGTGCGCGACCTTATCATCGTGGACTCAGGCGACGCCCTCCTCGTGGCCCAACGCGGCTCATCCCAGGGCGTCAAGGCCATCGTGGACCGCCTTAAGGCCGGCGGCGAAAAAGAGCGCGCCCTCACCCACGCCCACCTCACCGTGCATCGCCCCTGGGGCTCCTACACCATACTGGACGAAGGCCCGGGCTTTAAGGTAAAGCGCATAACGGTAAGCCCCGGCTCAAGGCTATCGCTGCAGAAGCACGCCCGCCGCGCCGAGCGCTGGGTAGTCGTAGGCGGCGTGCCCGTCATCACCATAGACGCCGAGCGCCGCCCCTACGCCTTGGGTGAAATTGCCCAGATACCCTTGGGCGCCGTGCACCGCCTGGAAAACGAAGGCTCCATAGACGCCATCATCATAGAGACCCAGATAGGCGACTATCTCGGAGAGGACGACATCGTGCGCCTCGAGGACGTATACGGCAGGAGCTAAGTAAGCGGCAGCCTTTTCATTTGGGCGCCCCGGCCCTCGCACCGAAGGTCGGGGCGCCCGCCCTTCGGCCGGGGGCCGTCGGGCTGTCGGCTTTATCTGAGCGCGCGCCAAAAGCGCGCGCTCAGGATACCGCCTCCATCCCTGGCGCTATCCTTCGGCTGTATTGCGGGTAAAAAAAGCCCGGGATTGCTCCCGGGCCTCAGCATCATCGCTTCCGCGTTTTACAGCTGCACGCGTATCATGGCGCTCGCGCCTAAGCTCTTGGTAGCGGGCACGATAACGCCCTGCAGGTCCAGGCTCAGTATGAGCAGGTCCAGGGACAGGCCGCCGTACACGCGCAGCACGGGGTCATTGTTCTCCGCGCCGAAGAGGAAGCCTTCCGCGGAAATGTCGGGGACGTCAATACCTGCAAGGACAAGCTTGTCTTTAAGCTCTTGCAATTCTATAGGTCCTATTGGTGCTCCGTCGTAGGTCATCGTGGAAACAAGTCCGCCATTCA
>JBFZES010000415.1:0-5366 GCA_041306725.1 Spirochaetaceae bacterium
CCCGCCGTCTTTGCCCGGTATAAGGCCTGGTACGCTCGGCGCTACAGCGTGGCTATGCGTCCGGTATTCAGCATAGGAACTCCTTGCCATTAAGTATGGTTCATCGGGGCCCTCGCGCGCAAAGGGGCTTTGCGTGTGCCGCTCCGCGTTCAGCCTACCCTGCGCCAGCGGCAGAGCAGGGCCTCCGCGCCGTCGATCAGCGCGAAGAGGGCCAGCCCGAAGATGGACAGAGCCAGTATGGCGGCGAACATATCGGGGTAGTCCACGCGAGCCCAAGCGTCCATGATGTACCAGCCTAAGCCTTCGTCGGTAGCGAAGGTCTCGGCGAAGAAGAGCACGGCCGTGGCCGTGCCCAGGCTTACCCTCAGGGCGGACAAGAGGGCAGGCAGGCTGGCGGGCAGAAGCACGTGCGCGGCGCGCGCCATGGCTTTCGCGCCCATGGCCTTGGCGGAATCGAAGTAGCCCTCGGCCACCGAGCGCGCCGCGTCCCGCGCGTTCACTAGCACCTGGCTGGCGACGATAAGCACGATGACGGCCACCTTGGACGCGTCGCCTAAGCCCAGGAGCAGCATGATCACCGGCAGGAAGGCAATTTTGGGCAGAGGGTAGAAGAGGTAGATTACCGGGGCTAAGAGGGCGTCCAGGCGCTTGAGGCGGCCCGACGCGAGGCCCAGGACCGCGGAGGGCGGCGCTACTATGAGCATGGCCAGGGCTATACGCCGCGCCGAGGCCGCTATATGCGTAGCCATGCTACCGTCCGCCAGGCGGGCGGCCAGCTTGGCGAAAGCCTTCAGCGGGTCAGGGAAAAAAGGCTTCTGTAGGACTAGCGCCGCCGCGTACCACAGGGCCATGAAGGCGGCAACGGCGGCCAAGCCGGGCAGGAGCTTACTCAAAACGGGTACGGAGCGCGCGATCCTGCCGGCCCCTAGGCGCTGGAGCGATCCTTTGCCCCGCACGGCGCTTCTATCGGCCGCTTTGAACCCGGCAACCGGGCTCTCGGGCGGCGAAATCGCGCGCGGCGCTGCCGTGGCCGCGCTTGCGCCGCCCATGGCAAGGCGCACGCGGTCGGTAAGCGCGTGGAAGCGCGGGTCGCTGCGGTAGTCCCCCCTGGCGCCGGCTTTTGCGCCGGCCATGCGCGGGGCCGACGAGGCCGCGCTAGACGCGCCGGCTGGCAAGCCTGCATCGGCTGGATCGTCTGGGTTGGCTGCATCGCTTGGCCCTGCCGCGTCCGCCTCCAGGGCCGCCACTATGCCCCCGGGCAGCTGGCCCGCCATCACGTACACGCGCTCGGCTAAGTACGCGGCTTCCTCTATGGAATGGGTGACGATGAGCGCGCATACGCCGTGTCGTTCCACGATAGCCGCGAGGCTGTCCTGCAAGGCCTCGCGCGTAAGGGCGTCCAGGCTGGAAAATGGCTCGTCCATAAGGAGCAGGTCGGGCTGGGTAGCCAGCGCCCGCGCTATGGCCAGCCGCTGCTTCATGCCCCCTGAGAGCTGGGCCGGATAGTAGCGGCCGAAGCCGCTTAGGCCCAGTTCCGCAAGCAGGGCCAGCGCGCGCGCCCTGCGCTCGGCCTTGGGCACGCCGCGCAGGAGCAGGGGCAGCTCGGCGTTGCCCTCCACGGTCTTCCAAGGCAGGAGGCCGTAGTCCTGGAATATGACCGAGGTAGACAGGCGCTGGCAGGACAGTTCCTCGCCGCTTATCCGTATTCTCCCGGCGATCGGGGCGATGAGGCCCGCCAGGGCCCGCACTATGCTCGTCTTGCCGCAGCCCGATGGCCCCACGATAGCGCTTATGCGGCCACGGCGCAGCTCAAGGCCCACGCCGCTCACGGCCTCGACCCGGCTCCCGCCGGCCTCGTACGCTATCGAAAGGCCTTCGACCCTTACCATCCCCGTACGGCCCTGTCGTCCAGGAGAGCCTTCGCTTCAATGGCCGCGGTCAGGAGGCCGTTGCCGCGCATCCAGGCGAGCGCGGCCTCCACGTTGCCCAGGGCGGGCAGCGCGGGCTTGCGGTAGGTAACGAAAACGTAGGCGTCGCGGATTTCCGCGGGAAACTTCGCTTCCTTAACCAGGAAATCCCGGTAGGCGTCGGGGTTTCCGTTTATATTTTGCGCCGCCTGCCAGTATGCCTTGTAGAGCTTGATTATGGCGCCTGCCTTGGCGTCCAGGGCTTTCTTGTCAAAGAGGACGATGGCGGCGTCGAGCTCGTAGTCCTCGCAGGAGGCTATCAGGGCGCCGCCGCGCTGCCGCGCCACGGTGAGGAAGGGTTCGGGCAGGCCCGCCGCGGCTACCTGGCCGCCCACGAGCAGCTCCATGCGCACCGGTATCTTAGGCACGGCCATGCGCTCTATGTCGCCCCAGGCCATGCCGGCGCGCGCTATGGCCGTGTCCACTAGGTACTGGATGATCGTGTTGCTGGACAGGCCCACGGCCTTGCCTTTGAGCGCCGCGAGCTCGGCGGAGGAGCCCGGCGCGGACACGATGCCGTAGCGGCCGTCGGTTACGCTGGTAACGCGCACGTCGAAGCCGCCCTGCGCTGCGAGCGCCGCCGCTATCAGGTCGGAAATGACGCCGTCCACGGCGCCCGCCTGGAAGGCCGCGTCGCGCTCAACCGGGCTCGTGAACTGCACGAGCTCTACGGACAGGCCCTGGGCCTCGAAGAGCCCCTCGGCCTTTGCCACCAAGAAGGGCAGGGAGTCGCTGTCGGGCAGGAGCCCGAAGCGCAGCGGCTCCTGCGCTTCCTTGGCGCAGCCGGAAAGCGAGGCGAGCGCGGCCAAGAGGAGCGCGCTGAGCGTTAAGGGCCGTAGAGTGCGGCGCTGTTTACTATGCATGGTTTAAACCTTTCTAAGCTGGGCGGCGGCGAGCCCCTGTAGCGCTTGATCCAAGCGGAGGCCGCCGTTGTCTGCCCATCATAGCGCAAGAAACGAGGCTCGTGAACATGCCCGCGCCCTAACTCTAGGCCCGCAGTAAGCCCTGAGCCTTCGCGCTGGCAGGCCTCCCTTGACGGTCCGAAAATTTCAGCGAATAATTTATTAGTAAGTAATTTAGAAACAACGGGGAGTCTACAATGCAAGACCCTATCCTTACGAAGAGCATCGAGCTGGACGGCCAGCGCCTGGCATGGCGTGAGCTGGGGCAGGGGGAACCGCTCCTTCTAGTCCACGGCATAACGACCTGGTCCTTTATATGGGAAGGGCTCATGCCCATCCTGGCTCAGCGTTACCGGGTTTTGGCGCTTGATCTTTTAGGCTGCGGCGATTCGTCCAAGCCCCTCGATCTATCCTATGCCCTCAAAGACCATGCTCCGCGCATTAAGGGCTTTATCGACGCGCTCGGCCTGGGCCCGCTCCACTTTGTAGGCCATGACTTGGGCGGCGGCATTGGGCAGATAATGGCGGTACGCTATCCCGGCCTGTTCCTGGACCTGAGCCTGGTCAACAGCGTAGCCTACGATTTCTGGCCGGTTCAGCCTATAATAGCCATGCGCACGCCTATAGTGCGCGAGCTGGCCATGGCCTCGCTGGATATGGGCACCTTCAGGCTCATTATTAGGCGCGCCTTATACCATAAGGAACTGCTTACCGAAGAACTGCTCGATAAGTTTCGCAAGCCTTTGAGCAGCGCGGAGGGGCGCAAGGCCTTCCTTCACTTCGCTCATTGCCTTAACAATCGCGACCTCGTTGAAATCGAGGAGGAATTGCGCTCGCTCGCCACACCCGTGCTGGTCGTGCGGGGCCAGGTGGATCCTTACCTGAGCGCCGCCATTTCGGAGCGGCTCGTGCGCGAGCTGCCCAATGCCCGCCTGGTTTTAGTGCCGACGGGCGGCCACTACCTGATGCTGGACGAGCCTGAGCTCCTGGCCAAAGAACTGCTTACCTTCGTCGGACGTACCCGTGCCTGAAAGCTCGCTGGATACCATAGAGCTTGAGGAGAAGCTGCGCCTGCTCATGGCTGAGAACGATATGCTCGCCGAGCGGGCCGAAGATTCGCTGCTGCTCGGCCTGATCAGCGAAAAGGTGGCGCTCTGCGAAGACGCTGAGCGGCTCGACGGCATAGCCTTGGAACAGGCTACCGTGCTCAAGGATTTGGCCGCCGGCTTTTGCCTTGAACTGCGGCCGGGCGCGGCCACGGTCGTCGACGCATTCGTCATGTACAGCGCGGTCAATATATGCGGGGCCGGCTTAGTACCTGACGGCGAATTAGCCGCCGCGCTCGACAGCGGCGAGGCCTTGCTCGCCGCCGACTGCGCGGGCGATGGCTTTTTCGGCGCTCTGCATAGCTCCCTGCCCGGGCGCGTCCACGCATGGCTTGCCCTGGCGGCCGGCACGAGGCATGGGCATGCGTGCGTGTACCTGTTCGCCGACGAGGAGGGCAATCCCCGGCTGGGGGTGGTCGGCTCCATGCTCCGCCGCGTCATAGAGCTCGTCGTCGCGCGCCGCGAGAACCTGGAACTCGTAGAAGAGCTGCGCAGGCTCAATGCCTCGCTCGATGGCCTCGTGGAGGCGCGAACCGCGGAGCTCAAGGCGGCCAACGCCACCTTGCAGGCGGAGATAGCCGAACGCCAGCGTATGGAGGACAAGCTCGTCGCTTCCTTGCATGAGAAGACCGTGCTCCTTAAGGAAGTCCACCACAGGGTAAAGAATAACCTGCAGATCGTGTCCAGCCTCTTAAACCTTCAGGCCAACGAGATAGACGACGGCATCCTGCGCGATAAATTCTCCGAGAGCCAGGATCGCGTCCATGCCATGGCCCTGGTGCATGAACGGCTGTACCTGTCCGAAGACATGAGCGCTATCGACTTTGGCGAATACCTAAGGGAACTGAGCGCGCGCTTGCAGCAGGTGTACGACAAGCCTAACGTGGCGAGCGCGGTGGAGGCCGGAGCCATACACTTAAGCCTCGAGCAATCCATACCCTGCGGGCTCCTGGCCAACGAGCTCATATCCAACGCGTACAAGCACGCCTACGCGGGCCGTGATAAAGGCGCGCTCCTCATACGTCTTGCCTGCGAGGACGAGGCTACTATCGTCCTTGAGGTAAAGGATGATGGCGTGGGGCTGCCAGAGGCCGATTGCCAGGCTAAGCGCAATTCCATAGGGCTCACGCTCGTATTCATGCTTGCTGATCAGCTTGGCGGCGCGGTACGCCGCGACGACGGCCCAGGCTGCCATTTTATCGTGCGCTTCCCGCGACGAAAGCCCGGCTCTCTCTGCCCCTAGCCTTCCCAGCGCTTGAACAATGCGTGTTGCACGCCTAGGCGGTCCAGAACCTTGCCCACGATGTGGTCGACCAGCTCGTCTATGCTGGCAGGCTTGTGATAGAAGCCAGGGGCTGCGGGCAGTATGGCCGCGCCGGCCTCCGCCAGGG
>JBFZES010000416.1:0-4934 GCA_041306725.1 Spirochaetaceae bacterium
GACGGCGTGTACGGCACCAAGTACGCCGTGCTCACCTCCATGATGAAGCGCGAGGACGTAGCGGCCGAGACCGTGGCCCAGATGACCTTCTACGGCCAGTTCCCCGGCGGCACCGTTATCGAGTTCTCCCTTAAGAACAATGGCGTAGGCATCCCCGACGCCAACCCCAACCTGTCCGCGGCCATCGTCGCCACGGTCAAGGAATACGCCCAGAAGATAGCAGCCGGAACCCTAACAGTATCTCAGGTTCCCGCCAAGTAAATGCCCCTTTGATTGGATGGAGCGGCCGCCCCCGAGGCGGCCGCTTTTTTTTTGCCCGCCCAGCCGATTTTTCTGCGCAAGCCCCTTAGCGCTAAAAAACGGGCGATTGTAGCTTCCAAAAAAACCGTACCCGTAGTATCCTGACTCGCTTTCCTTATTGGCGCCAACGCGTTTTTCCCGGGCGACAGGGTGCGTAGCACTATCGCCGTAAGGCTCGCGCGTAGCGTATCACGAGGTCAAGAACCGCCGGCGGCGCTGGCGCATTAACATTTTCGGGGGCACGCGATGGCGTACATCATCGAGATGCTCAACATCACGAAGGACTTTCCCGGCATTAGGGCCAATGACGACGTTACCCTCCAGGTAGAGAAGGGGTCCATACACGCCCTCCTCGGCGAGAACGGCGCGGGCAAGTCCACCTTGATGAGCATACTGTTCGGCCTTTACCAGCCCGAGAGCGGCATGATCCGCATTCGGGGCCAAGAGGTGAAGGTAAGCGATCCTAACGTGGCGAACGAGCTGGGCATCGGCATGGTGCATCAGCACTTTAAGCTGGTGCATAACTTCACGGTAACCGAGAACATCGTGCTGGGCCTGGAGCCGCGCAAGGGCTTAGTCCTGGACATCCCGGCCGCCTCTAAGAAGGTGACGGAGCTTTCCAAGCTCTATGGCCTGGACGTGGACCCCAACGCCAAGATCGAGGATATTTCCGTAGGCATGCAGCAGCGCGTCGAGATACTCAAGATGCTCTACCGCGACGCCGAGATACTCATATTCGACGAACCCACCGCCGTGCTTACGCCGCAAGAGATCCATGAACTCATAGCCATCATGCGCAGGCTCGTGCAGGAGGGCAAGACCATACTCCTTATCACGCATAAGCTCAAAGAGATCAAGGAAGTGGCCGATACCTGCACCGTGCTGCGCCGCGGCAGGCTCATAGGCACGGTACCCGTGAAGGACGCGAGCGAAGCGCGGATGGCCGAGATGATGGTGGGGCGCGAGGTGAACTTCTCCGTCGATAAGGCGGAAGCCTCGCCGGGCGAGGTCGTGCTTGAAATCGATAAGCTCTGCGTCAAGAACAGCAAGGGCCTCCTAGGCGTAAAGTCCCTATCCCTCCAGGTGCGCCGCGGCGAGATACTCGGCCTCTGCGGCATAGACGGCAACGGGCAGACCGAGTTTATCCAGGCCCTGACCGGCCTTACCAAGATAGAGTCCGGCAGCGTGCGCATCAATGGCCAGGATATCACCCACCTGCCCGTGCGGCAGCGCCTGGACAAAGGCCTGGGGCATATACCCGAGGACCGCCACCGCCATGGCCTCATCCTGGATTTCAGGCTTGACGAGAACATGGTGGTTCATAGTTACGGCAGGCCGCCCTTCGCCCACTATGGCGTGCTCGATTACGCGGCCATACGCAAAAACTCGGAACGGCTTATAGCCGAATTCGACGTGCGCGCCGGCAAGGGGCCCGCCACCCTGGCCCGTTCCATGTCCGGCGGCAATCAGCAAAAGGCTATTTTAGCGCGCGAGATAGACCGCTCCCCCGAGGCCTTCATCGTATCGCAGCCTACCCGCGGCCTGGACGTGGGCGCAATAGAGTACATCCATAAGCGCATAGTGGCCGAGCGGGACAAGGGCAAGGCCATACTGCTCATATCGCTTGAGCTTGACGAGATACTCGACGTGTCCGACCGCATAGCCGTCATCTACGGCGGCGAAATCGTGGGCATCGTCGACGCGAAAAACACCGACGAGAACGAGCTGGGCCTTATGATGTCCGGCTCCGTCAGGAAGGCCGTCTAGCCATGGCATTAAACAGCGAAAGCGGCAACAAGCGCCGCAAGGTACTCATACCCCTCGTGGCCGTGGGCCTTGGCTTCGTGCTGGGCTCCATCGTGGTCATCATCACCGGCAAGAGCCCCCTCCTCATGTTCAACGCCATACTGCAGGGCGTGACGGGGCTGAACCTTATGAGCGGCAGCTTCAATCCGAGGCACATAGGCGAGCTGGTCGTGCAGGCCATGCCCATCATCCTTACCGGCCTCTGCGTGGGCTTCGCCTTCCGCACCGGCCTGTTCAACATAGGCGCCGAAGGCCAGCTCATGATGGGCGCGCTCGCCGCCACCGCCGTGGCGCTTTCGGTTAAGGCCCCGGCAGTCGTGCACGTGCCCCTGATACTGCTAGCGGGCATGGCCGCTGGCGCGCTATGGGGAGCCATACCCGGCTATCTCAAGGCGCGATTCAACGTGCACGAGGTGGTCGTGACCATCATGCTCAACTACACCGCGCTGCATTTTAACAACTGGACCATACTTAACGTATTCGGCTCGGTGGACCGGGTAAAGACCGCCGAATTCCCGGTAACGGCCCTGCTCAAGGACCCCTGGCTGGCCAGCTTCACTAACGGCTCGCGCCTCAACTGGGGCTTCGTGCCCGTTATCATGGCCGTGGTGGCCTACTGGTTCATACTCGAGAAGACCTCCTTCGGCTACGGCCTCAGGGCCGTGGGTTTCAACAAGGATGGCGCAAAGTACGCGGGCATGAAGGTGGAGCGCAACGTCGTGCTGTCCATGGTCATAGCCGGGGCCTTCGCCGGGCTCGCCGGCGCGATCATAACCACGGGCACCTTCAGCTTCGGCAGGGCCCTGCCCGCCGCCGAAGGCTATGGCTTCGACGGCATAGCGGTGGCCCTCGTGGGCATGAACTACGCCCCCGGCATCCTCCTAGCCGGCCTCCTTTTCGGCGTGCTCAAGTCAGCCGGCCCCCTCATGCAGTCGGCGGGCATACCGCGCGAGATAGTCGGCATCATCCAGGCATCCATCGTCATGTTAGTGGCCATGAATCTGGGCATAGAGCGCATTATCGATATAGCTAAAGGCAAACGGGCCGATAAGGCGGCCGCCGCCGCAGCGGACGATTCCTCGGGGGAGGTGGGGGTATGAACGCTAACCTGATACTCGAAATGTTCCCCATAGCCCTCATGTTCGCCGCGCCCATCGTTATAGCGGCCTTGGGCGGCCTCTTCAGCGAGCGCTCGGGCGTCGTGAACATAGCGCTCGAGGGCATCATGATGGTGGGCGCCTTCGCGGGAGCCACCGCCACCGTGCTGCTTGAGCCCATCATGCCCGGCTGGGCGCCCTGGGTGGGCCTGCTCGTCGGCATAATGGCCGGCATGCTCTTCTCTCTCCTGCATGCCTTCGCCAGCATAAATCTCAGGGCAGACCAGGTGATATCGGGAACCGCCCTCAATATATTGGCAGGCGGCCTTACCGTGTACCTCTGCCAGATCATCTTTAACCAGCAGCGCACCCGCGCGTTCAGCTCGGGCCTGCGCAAGATGACCGTGCCCCTGCTCGAGCGCATACCCCTCTTGGGCCCCATGTTCTTCCGGGAAATATACCCGACCTTCTACGTGGCCATGGCCCTCGTGCTGCTCACCTATTTCGTCGTGTTCAAGACGCCCTTCGGCCTGCGCCTGCGCTCCTGCGGCGAGCACCCCCAAGCCGCCGCGTCCATGGGCATCAATGTCTATCGCATACGCTACGCGGGCGTGGTCATATCCGGAGCCCTGGCGGGCTTAGCCGGCGCCACCATGGTGCTTACCCAGGACATCCAGTACACCCTCTCGAGCATACACGGCGCGGGCTTCATTGCCTTAGCATCGCTCGTGTTCGGCAAATGGAATCCCTGGGGCGTGCTCGGGGCCGGTTTCTTCTTCGGTTTCGCCCAGATACTGGCTTTCTACGCCAAGGATATCACCTTCTTAGCCGCGCTGCCGCAGGAGATGTTCTACATCCTGCCCTACGTGCTCACGATCGTGGCCCTCATGGTGTTCGCGGGCAAGACCGTAGGGCCTAAGGCCGCAGGCGAGATATATGACCAGGGCAAGCGCTAGAGGGAGAGCGCGAGAGCGATGATAAGCCAGAATGAACTGATAGCCTTCGGGCTTACCGTGTTCGCGGGTTTGGCTACCGGCATAGGCAGCCTTATCGCGCTGTCCACGAAGAAGATGTCGCCGAAATTCCTGTCGGTGTCGCTGGGTTTCTCCGCGGGGGTCATGATATACGTGTCCCTCGTGGAGATATTCCAAAAGGCTAAGGAGCCCCTCATAGCCTATTTCGGCCTACGCGGGGGCTCCTGGGCCACGGTGGCGGGCTTCTTCTCGGGAGTGGCCGTCATAGCGCTCATAGACCGCCTTATACCCGAGAGCATTAACCCCCACGAGGTGCATACCACGGAAGAAGTGGCGGCGCATGAGACGGTGCCGCCCGGCCAGGGCGTGCTGCGGCATAAGGATCAGAAAAAATTGCTGCGCATGGGCCTCTTTACCGCCCTTGCCGTAGCCATACATAATTTTCCCGAGGGCCTGGCTACCTTCCTGGCCGCCCTGCGGGACCCCAGCCTGGGCATAGCCATAGCGGTGGCCATAGCCATCCATAACATACCCGAAGGCATATCGGTGGCCGTGCCGGTATTCTATGCCACCGGGTCGCGCAAGAAGGCTTTCTGGTATTCCTTCGCCTCAGGGCTTGCCGAGCCGGTGGGCGTTATCATCGGCTATACCATACTGCGGCCGTTTATCAATGACGCGGTGTTCGGCTTCCTGTTCGCCAGCGTGGCCGGCATCATGGTGTACATATCGGTGGACGAGCTTTTGCCCTCTGCCAGGG
>JBFZES010000417.1:0-3739 GCA_041306725.1 Spirochaetaceae bacterium
GCCTGCTTACCTCTTAAAGGGCTTTTTACCCGTGCTGCCCCTCCTAGGCATAGCCATGGCCTTTCAGCTGATTTTTACCGCTTCCGGGGATCAGAGCGCCATACTCGCGTCCCTTGGCCCCGTATCGGTAAGCCTGCGCGAGCTTGTCGCCCTGGCAGCCCTTGCCCTGCGCTTCCTGGCCATGATGCTGAGCCTGGGGCTCTTCACCTGCGTCATTACCGAAGGGGATACGGCAAGGGGCATAGAAGACCTCCTTGCTCCCTTAGCGCGCCTGGGCTTTCCCGCCCATTCTCTGGCTTTGGCCGTCGCCGTCGCCTTCCGCTTCATACCCCTCGTGGCGGGCGAGCTTGAGTCCGTAGTCAAGGCGCAGGCGGCGCGGGGCGCGGATTTCGGTGCGGGCAGGGGAGGACCCCTGCGCAAGGCGCGCGCCTACCTGCCGCTCGTCGTGCCGGTAACCATACGCGCCTTGGAGCGCGCGGAACTGCTCGCGGAGGCCATGGAAGCGCGCTGTTATCGGCCAAAGGGCCGCTCGCGCTACGTCGTGCATGCTTCGGGGGCCCTTGACTTGGCCGCGCGCATGGGGGCCGTAGCCTATTCCCTCTTCGTTTTCCTCATTGCCGGGCGCCTTGCCTGGTAGCTCTGTAGAGGCCGGCTTTAAGGCGCGGCCAGCACATCGTTCAAGGAGCTATAGTATGGAGCATTCACCGGTAAAGAAGATCGTGACGGCGGGCGCGCTCGGCGCCGTATCCGTTATCATGGCCATCACTCCCCTCGGCTTTTTGCCCTGGTTCGGCGGCACCTCGCTTACTATCATGCACATACCGGTGATCATAGCGGCAGTGCTTGAAGGACCCGTAGCCGGCACGATCGTAGGGCTCATCTTCGGCGTCACGAGCATGGTAAAGGCCGCGGTCGCGCCCATAGGTCCCCTGGATCCCCTGTTTACCAACCCGCTCGTGTCCGTGCTGCCCCGCCTGCTCATCGGCGTCGTGTCCTGGGGCGTGTATAAGCTTTTCCGCGGCAAGCTGTCCCCGGTGGCCGCCGCCGCCGCGGGCGCCTTTGGCGGCTTTACTAACACGGCGCTCGTGCTGGGCATGCTCGGACTGAGCGCGGCCAGCCAGATAGCCGTAACGCTGGGTATGGAAAACGCCGCCATACCCGCGCTCCTCGTCGGCATAGCGCTCTCCAACGGACTCGTAGAGGCGGCCGCGGCGGCGGTATTCACGAGCGCGGTCGTAAGCGCATGGAAGGGCATAGAGCATGCTTCGGGCTCTTCTAAGATATCCAAAGAGGAACTCTAGCGGTGCTCCTGGCCTTGGACGCGCGTAACGGCGGGCTTACCCTGGGCTTCAAGCGCTCCGGCGCCTGGCTTCCGCTGGCTAGGCTGGGCGCGGACCGCACGGCCGACGAGTACGCCTTTCTCTTCGAGGCGGCCCTCCAGCGCGCCGGCGGCGCCCAGGGAGCCACCGTGCAAAGCGCCTGGCTGTCGAGCGTCGTGCCCGCCCTGAGCCCGCGCCTGGTTGAGGCCGTGCGCCTGGCCTTCGGCGTGGACACGCGGCAGCTTGGCCCCGGCGTGAAGACCGGCGTAAAGATACGCACCGACCAGCCCTCTGAGCTCGGGAGCGACCTCGTGTGCCAGGCCGTGGCCGCCTACGCCCTGGTGCAAGGCGCCTGTATCGTGGCGGACTTCGGCGCCGCGCTCACCTTTATCGCCCTGAACGGGGCCGGCGAGCTCTTGGGGGCGGCCATAGCGCCGGGCCTGGAGACGGCCGCCCTGGCCCTCCGCGGCAGCGCGGCGCAATTGCCGCAGGTTCGCTTGGAGCCGCCCGAGAGCGCCATAGGCAAGAACAGCGCGGCCGCCGTGCGCTCGGGCATAGTGCTGGGCTACCGCGGGCTCGCCGCCGCCGTCATATCAGGCATGCGGGAAGAACTGGCCGAGGACGCGGCGCTTATAGGAACGGGGGATGGGCTTGGGCGCGCTTTGCTCGAAGGCCTCGGCTGCCGCAGCTTCGTGCCCGATCTTGCCCTTGATGGCCTTGCCCTAATAGCGCAGCGCAACGGCTATGCGCCGGGAGCCTAGCCTATAGAGCAGGGGCTTATAGGCTTAGGCGCATCCGGCGCTGGCTTCAAGATCCAGGCCGCTGTTGACACGATACGCTCCTTTCCTGTATAAAAGCCGGGCACAGGCAATGGCGGCGTAGCTCAGTTGGCAGAGCAAACGGCTCATATCCGTTGTGTCGAGGGTCCGAGTCCCCCCGCCGCCATCAGTACAAGGCAAGCCGCTCCGTTAGGGGCGGCTTTCTTTTTCCCGGCGATGAAAGGAGGGTACATGGTATCCACCGATTGGAAAGACAAGGTATACGACGATACCTTTACCGAAACCATGGCGAGCCTCCAACGCAGAAAGGCCGAAGATTCAGGCTTCTCTC
Organism: Spirochaetaceae bacterium; assembly: GCA_041306725.1. Lineage (GTDB taxonomy): Bacteria > Spirochaetota > Spirochaetia > Treponematales > UBA12059 > UBA5200. Next base: position 2,430 of record JBFZES010000417.1, read on the forward strand.
CTACTGGAGCCCGTGGTATACTCGCTCACCTTTATATTCAAGACGGCAACGATTGGGTAGGGCGCGGGGAACTGCAGGACCTGCACATGCAGGCGAGCATAGCCGCGCACGAGGCCTTTATAGCCGCATGGGAACGGGAGCTTACATAATGGCATTAGAGCTAAGAAAAGTCGAAAGCAAGGCCGACCTGAAGGTTTTTGTCCAATTCCCGCTAAAACTCTACAAGGATAGCCCCTTTTGGGTGCCGCCGCTCGCGCTTGACGACTTGGGCACGCTCGACCTCGCCAAGAACCCCGCCGGCGAATTCTGCGAATCCTGTTATTGGCTGGCCTATCGAGACGGCAAGGCGGTAGGCAGGATAGCCGCCATCGTGAACAACGCCTATGTCAAGAAATGGGGCAAGAAGCTGGGGCGCTTCGGCTGGTTCGACGTGGCCGACGATTTCGAGGCCGCCCAGGCGCTCCTGTCCGCCGCCGAGGCTTGGGTAAAGGGCAAGGGCCTCGAAGGCATACATGGGCCCTTGGGCTTCACGGATTTGGACCGCGAGGGCATGCTCGTAGAGGGCTTTGACCAGCGCGGCACCATGGCTACCAACTATAACCATCCCTACTATCCCGCCTTCCTCGAGCGCCTTGGCTACGCCAAGGACGTGGACTGGATAGAATTCATCGTGCGCGTGCCCGATGCCATACCCGAGAAGGTGCTCAGGGTAAACGAGCTTATAGCCAAGCGCACCGGCGTCACCCTCTATTCCTGGCAGAAGCCCAAGGACCTCGTCAAACGCTACGGCGGCGAGATTTTCGACCTCTTGGACGAGGCCTACGCGGGTCTCTACGGCACTACGCCCCTTACCCGCGCCCAGGTGCAATTCTATATCAAGCAATACCTTGGCTTCGTGGACCCGCGCTTCACCAAGGTCATGATAGACGAGAACAAGAAACTCATAGGCTTCGGTATATCCATGCCGAGCCTATCCGACGCGCTTATGAAGTCCAAGGGGCGCCTGTTTCCCTTAGGCTGGTACCGCCTGCTCAAGGCGCTCAAAAAGCCCGAGGTGATCGATATGTACCTCGTGGCGGTAAAGCCCGAATATCAGTCCCGGGGCGTCATAGCCATACTGATGACCGACCTCAACCGCAGCGCCAGCCAGGCCGGGGTGAAGTACGCCGAGAGCAATCCCGAGCTGGAAACCAATCTGGCCGTGCAGCAGCTGTGGAAGGACTATGAGCGCAAGCAGCACAAGCGCAGGCGCGTGTACATCAAGGCGCTCTGATACGCCACGCTTCACGACGTCGATGCGGCCCGGGTAT
>JBFZES010000418.1:0-16672 GCA_041306725.1 Spirochaetaceae bacterium
CCCTGCTCGCCATCGCCCTTGGCCTTGCAGTGGGCCAGTGGTATCGCAAAACCTTCGGCGGCTATTCAGGGGACGCCCTCGGCGCGGCCGTGGAACTGGGCGAGATCGCCCTGCTCTGCGCGGCGGCGGCCGTTTTTGGCGCGGGCTACTAGGCGGGCAGAGCGTATAGCGCGGCACCGGCCGGCCTTCCCTTTTTCCCTCGCGGGCGCGCCATGCAAGGCGCGTACATAAAAAACCCCGGCGCCGCAAAGACGCCGAGGCTAAGGCCTTGAGCCCAAGGCTCAGGTCTTTATGATCCTAGAGCAGCACCTGCATGCGGCCGTCGGTCTTGGGCTCCATGGGCTGGGGGAGGGTCTGGATGTACTCGATAAAGCCCTCAAGCATATCGATGAAGGTATCCTTGAAGCTCACGGTCTTGAACACGGGATATACGCCATCGCCGCCAACGGCCAAGAAATCGTTGGTTATGACGATATAGGTGGCGTTCGGGTCGACGGCCTTGCCGCCTATGGTAAGCCCGCTTATGGTCTTGGTCTTGGTATCGATGGTGTAGCGCACGTCTTTGGACATGTTAGCCCAGCCGCCGTTGCCATGGGGTATCTTGGCCACGTTGTCGAAAAGCTCGAGCACCTTGGCGCCGCTCATCTCCATATAGGCCAGGGTATTGCCGAAGGGCAGCACTTCATAGGCATTAAGCCTGGTGATATCGCCGGCGGGTATGGTCTTGCGTATGCCGCCGCCGTTGGTAACGGCAAAGTCGGCCTTGATGCCCATAGCCCGCGCCTTCCAGACCATGGCGTCGGTGACGAGATTGGCCAGCGCGGTCTCCTGCTTGCGGGTAAGGCTTGCCCCGAGTTCGAAGGGGGCGGTAGTGCTGCCTATCTTCACGCCGTACTTGGCGTCGATTTCGTCCTTATAGCCCTTCACCATTGCCGCGACCTCGGCGTCGGGGGCAACGCTCGCGTCCATCATGGCGCTGGTCCAGGATGACAGGCTTACGGCGCCTTTGTCATAGCTTAGGACGGCCTTGCCCACGCGCTTGGTATTGGAATCCGCCATGACGATGGGTATGCCGTTGACGAGCTTAGGCGCGTCCATGGCGGTATGGCTGTGTCCGTCTACGATGAGGTCTATGCCGGGCACGGCCGCCGCTATGACGTCGGAGGGTTTGGGTCCGGCGCCGCTGCCGAAGCCCACGTGGAAGAGGCCTATGACGATCTGCACCTTCTCCGTTTCGCGCAGTACCTTTACCATTTCCGCCGCGGCCGCTATCTCATCGGTAAAGGTATGGCCTTCTACCTTGAGGGGATGCGCCTTGACGGGGGTATCGGAGGTGGTAATGCCGAAAATGCCCACCTTGAGGCCGTTCACGTTCTTAACGATATAGGGCTTAAAGGCCAGTTTGCCGTCTTTGATGATGTTGGCGGACAGGTAGGGGAATTTAGCCAGGGCCATCTGCTTGTCGATTACGCCGGGGGCCATGTCGAATTCATGGTTGCCCACGGTCATGGCCGCCAGGCCAAGGGCGTTGAATATCTCGATATTCGGCAGGCCCATGTTTTTATCGGATACCATCGATCCGGTATTAAGGTCGCCGGCATGCAGGAAGAGCACGTTCGGATAAGCTGCCTGCACGGATTTTACGTATGCCGCCACGGCGGCTAGCCCGCCGACGCCCTTGGTATCGGCCAATTGGCCATGGGTATCGTTAACATGCAGTATGACGAGCTCGGCTTGATCGGGTACGGCAGGGCCGCTCGCGCAGGCGACGGCGAAAAGGGCCGCCACGAGGGCAAGGGCAAGGGCAAAACGTTTCATAAAGCCTCCTTGGTATTCAGCGGGACGAAAAATCGCCCGCCCGCCCCCGCTTCCGCCTATGCGGCGGGGAAGAGGGGGGTATTGATAGTACCATCCCCCCATCCTCATCGCAAGCGATTTATGAGTTTTGTGTTAGTTTTTTCGCGCCCCCGATTGCTTCTTCTCTGCGTACGCAGTATCACTATGTCCAATGGAGACTATGGTATTTGACAATTTACTAAACCGGTTTTATAACTAGAAGGGCTAGCGCGCCGTATTCGCATACAGGCTCGTTTATGCTACTATGGGGAGATACCATGAACATACAACGTACAAGCGGCATACTACTCCATCCCAGCTCCCTGCCCGGGCCGTACGGCATAGGCGACCTTGGCCCCGAGGCTGAGCTCTTTATCGATTGGCTCCACGACGCCGGCCAGGGAGCATGGCAGGTCTTGCCTTTAGGCCCCACCGGCTATGGCGATTCGCCCTACGCTCCCTTTTCAAGCTTCGCGGGCAACGAATTCCTCATTTCCCCCGAGCTCTTGGCCAGGAGCGGCCTCCTAGACGGGGATGACCTGGCGCGGCTCGCGCTGCCCACGGGCGCTAAGGTTGATTTCGGAGCCATTATTCCGCGCAAGAAGGCCGCGGTACGAAAGGCGGCCGAGCGCTTCGTGGCCACGGCTTCCACCGCGGATCGGGCGGCTTTTACGGCCTTCAGGCGCGAAAACTCGTTTTGGCTCGACGACTACGTGCTTTTTATGGATATAAAAGAGGAATTCGACGCAAAGGCGGCCGCCGAAGGCATACGCGATTCATCGTGGAACCGCTACTGGCCAAAGGCGTACGCCCAGCGCGATGGCGATACGCTCAACGCCCGCCGTCAGGGCAAGGAAGCCGCGTTGGAAGTGCGCGCGGCGGCGCAGTTTCTCTTCTACCGCCAATGGGACGCGCTCCACGCCAAGGCCCTGGGCAAAGGGATACGCATCATAGGCGACCTGCCCATTTTCGTGGCCATGGACTCATCGGACGCCTGGTCGAATCCCGGCCTCTTCGATCTGGACGAGGCTGGGCACCCGCGCGAGGTGGCGGGCGTTCCGCCGGATTACTTCTCGGCCGACGGCCAGCTCTGGGGCAACCCGCTGTACGCCTGGGAACGCCACCGGAGCGAGGGCTTTTCATGGTGGCTTTCGCGCATCGAGGCGGCCTTAAGGCTCTACGATATCGTGCGCATAGACCATTTCCGGGGGCTGGACGCCTACTGGGCGGTGCCCGCCGGAGAATCGACCGCGCGCCTAGGCACCTGGAAAAAAGCCCCGGGCAGGGAACTCTTAGGCGCGCTTAAGAAGCGGCTCGGGGGCGACGTGCCCATCATAGCCGAAGACTTGGGCTTCATAACCGACGAGGTACGCGCCTTGCGGGACGAATTCAGCCTGCCGGGCATGAGAATACTCCAATTCGCCTTTGACGCCAAAGAATCGGGAAAGGGCCTCGACGCGTCCAATTCCTTCCTGCCGCACAATTACACGGCTAATTCCGTCGTCTACACGGGCACCCACGACAACGATACCATGGCCGGCTGGCTGGCTACGGCGAGCGAAGCGGAGCGTGGCTACATAGAGGGTTATTTAGGCTACGCGCCAGGCGATTCCGTACGCGCGCTCATACGCGAGGCGCTTAAAAGCGTCGCGGCCATAGCCGTGTTCCCGGCGCAGGATATCCTGGGCTTGGGCAAGGATGCGCGCATGAACATACCCAGCACCTTAGGCGGGAACTGGGACTGGCGGATCCTCGAAGGGCAGCTTACGAAGGAACTGGCCCAGGAATACGCGGCGCTCGCGGCGCTGTACGGCCGGGGCCGCTAGCCCCCGCCTAGCGCCTCACGGCGCCTTGCGTCGGACTTTCAGGTCTAATACGCCGGACCGGTCGTTTAGCCTCTTAACGCTTTCCGAGCGCTCCGCGTAGAAGTAGCCCTGAACGGCGAACGGCGCTTCGCCCTCCGCGGGCTTGAGCCGTTTCCAATGGCCGGAGGGGCTGAGCACCCTTGCGGATTGGTTGTCCAGGAAATACGACATGAGCGCGTCGTAGACCCGTTCCCTGGCGGCCGCCCCTCCCACGGGGAAGAGGAGTTCTATGCGCCGCTCAAGGTTACGGGCCATCCAGTCGGCGCTCGAAAGATAGAGTTCCTCGGCTCCCCCGTTACGGAAGTAGTGTATGCGAGCATGCTCGAGGAAACGCCCTACTATCGACACCACCCTAATATTCTCCGACAGGCCCTTAACGCCGGGCACGAGCTGGCAGACGCCGCGCACGTTGAGCATGACGCGCACCCCGGCCTGCGAGGCCCGGTACAGCGCGTCGATGATATCCTTATCGCAGAGCGAATTCATCTTCGCGGCTATAAGCCCCGGCGATTCAGGCGAAGAGCGCTCCGCTTCCCTGTCTATGAGCGTGAGTATGCGGCGCTTGAGGTCGAAGGGAGCCACGCAGAGGCTCTTGAGTTCGCTCACGGATGACAGTCCGGTAAGCATATTAAAGAAGAGCCCAAGATCCGCGGCCAAGGCCGGATTCGCGCTGAAGATGGATAGGTCGGCGTAGAGCCCCGCGGTCTTTTCGTTGTAGTTGCCGGTGGACAGGTGCACGTAGCGCATGACCGAGCCGTCTTCCTCGCGGCGCACCACGAAGATAGCCTTGGCATGCACCTTGAGCTTGGCCACCCCGTATACGACTATGGCGCCGGCCTGCTCAAGCCGCGCCGCCCAGGCGATATTGCGCTCCTCGTCGAAACGGGCCTTGAGCTCTACGACGACCGTGACTTGCTTGCCGTTGCGCGCGGCTCGCATGAGGGAGCGGATAATCGACGAATCGCCCGAGGTGCGGTAGAGCGTCATCTTGATGGCCAATACGCTGGGATCGCGGCTGGCGCTTTCAAGGAAATCAAGCACCAGCTTGAAAGACTCATAGGGCACGTGCAGGAGCAGGTCGTTCTTCTTTATCTCATCCCAAAGGGAAGCCTCTTCACCTAACTGCAGGGTATCGAGAGGCAAATGCGCCTTGAAGCGCAGGCCGTCGAATTCCTTAAGCTCCGCCAGCTCCATGAAGCTTCGCAGGTCTATGGGGCCGGCGAGGAGATACACATCGTCGGGCCCAAGGTCCAAAGCCCGCGCCAAGAGGCTTTCGAGCGGGCCAGAGTCGCTCGAAATAGTCATGCGCACCGGCCAGGAATTCTGCCGGTTCACCAGGACTTCTTCCATGGCGGCCACGAAATCATCGTCGCGATCCTCATCCACGCCTATGTCCGCGTCCCGCGTCACCTTGAACAGGGTACGGTCCATGACGGCGCTGCCGGGGAAGAGCCGATGGCCGAAACTCAGCACCAGGTCGTCTATAAGCGCGAATTTTACCCGCTCGCCTATTTCGCCGGGCAGGCGTACGAAGCGCCCGAGATTGGGGGGCACCTGTATAACGGCTAGCCTGTCAGCCTCGCCGTTTCTCTGCCTGAGAAGGAAAGCGGCGTGGATGCGCAGGTTGCCGGTGGAGGGGAAGCTGCCGCCCTCCTCAACGGAAGGCACGGCCAAGGGCGTAAGGCTAGGCTCCACCTGGTTGGCGAAGTAATCCTCAAGCCAGCGGCGTTCCTGCGCGCTGTAATCGCCGGGGCGCAGCACGGCCAGGCCATGCTGGACGAGGGACGGCAGGATTTCGCTGCTCAGGCAGTCGTACTGCCTGCCGCTTATCTCCCGCGCGCGCCTGCTTATCGCGCTTAAGAGCTCGCGCGGGCTTAATCCGGCTATGTCGGGGCTCTCGTCGCCGGCTCGCAGGCGGGCCTTAAGGGCAGCCACGCGCACCATAAAGAATTCGTCAAAATTGCTCGCGACGATGGAGAGGAAGCGCAGGCGCTCCAAGAGGGGATTGGCCTTATCCAGGCCCTCCTCCAACACGCGCGCGTTGAATTCCAGCCAGGATAGCTCGCGGCTCAGATAATAGGCCTTGTGGGCTTTCGCGCTCATGACAGGAGCACCTTGAGGCCGAATACGTCCTCGAAGAGATCCGCCTTCTCCGCGAGGGACAGGCGCTCAAGGGACAGATCCATCTGCCCCGCGGTCTTGATGACGAGGCTGTCCTCGCGCAGCTCCAGCTCGGAGAAGGATACGCGCTGGGTATGGCCCCGGTCGAGCGCGTCCGCCACGCGCAAAAAGCTGGCGAGCTTGATGACTATCGCCCTATCCGTGCGGGGCAGGCTCATGTAGCCCGGATGGGATCGAGCGGGCACCGCTTTGCGGTGATAGCGAACCAATTCGGCCAGTATGGCTATATCGTCGCGCTGCAGGCCGAAGATCTCGCTGTTCTTGACGATATACTCGGAATGGTGATGGTGCCCGCTCGCGCGTATGAAGGTGCCTATGTCGTGGAGCAGGGCGGCCGCCTCGAGCAAGATGCGCTCCCGCGCGCCCATGCCGTGCAGGCTTACGAGCCTATCGAAGAGAAACAGGCTAAGGCTAACCACATGGAGCGCGTGCGACTCGTCAAAATGGTAGCGCCGGCCGAGGCTGAGCGCGGAAGCCAAGGCCTGCCTTGATATCTCCGCCGCTATTTCGTCGCGCTTGCCGCCGGCTATGGCTATGAGCAGGCCCTCGCGTATCGACACGCTCGGCACGACCAGCTCCTCCGCGCCTGTGCGCTCGAGAAAGAGCCCGGTAATGACTAAGCCGGGTACCAAGGCCTCAGCCTCGGCATAGGGCAGCCTATATTCCGCTACTATGGCCTCGGGGCTTAGGCCCTTGAGCCTGTCTACGAGAGCCTCGAATTCGCCGCGCGGTATTACCCGGTAATCCGCCCGTCCGTCCACCCCGGCGAGCCCGGCGGCGAAGCGAGCGTCGCTGCCTATCACGATGAACGAGCGTATGCCCGACAATGGCAGGTCGTCGTCGAGGCTGTCGCAGATGGTGCGCACGTTGTCGGCGAGATAACGCATAAGATAGCCCGCCGAGCCTACCGAGCCGCGCATCTGTTCGTCGGCGCGTACCGTGCCCAAATGCAGGCTGTGTACCGCCACGATCTTGCCGCGCCGCAGGAGCATGAGCTCGGTCGACCCGCCGCCTATCTCTATGATGATGGAATTCGAGCGGGAAAAGAACTTGGCGTCCTCGCCCAGCGCATGCTGCACCGCGAGGTACATATAGTGGTTTTCTTCTATGTCCTCGACTATATCGACCTTAAAGCCCGTCTGCATGGCTATGCGGTCGACGAGGGCGTCCCGGTTATCGGCCTCGCGTATGGCGCTCGTGCCTATGACGCGCACGTCTTCGGGCTTGAGGCCGTAGCTCTGCATCAGCTCCTTGAAACCGCGGAGCACCGCCAGGCATTCGCGCACCGAGTCCCTGCTCAAGGAGCCCGAGGTAAACACGTCGCGCCCCAGGGGTACCGGTTTGCCCGCGCTATCTAGGGCTGAGAACGAGCCGTCGCTCCGTACGTCGGCTATGAGGGCGCGTATGCCCGTTGATCCTATCTCGATAACCGCCTGCGTCTTTGTTGCCACAACGCCTCCGTCGCACCGTAAGTATCGCCTTTGTCGGCACCGCATGGCAAGGGTGACAAAACCCCCGCTCCTCCGTTAAACTACGCATATGAAGCATTCCGCGATACGTTTGGTTACTGTCCTGCTCATCATTGCCGCCCTGGCCTCCTCCTGTTCAAGGACCATAGGCTGGGGTCTCGTGCTCTGGCCGCCTGAAGGCTCCGCCCTGGGCTACGGAGAAGCGGTTCCGGTATACTTCATGTCCAACATCACCAGGACCTACGCGGTGGAGGTTCCCGCCACGGGCGGCAAGGAGGAGCTTGAGCTGTGGCGCCTCGAACTGCATAAGAATAAGAAATCCGCCGAACAGCGCAAGGAGGAGTACGCGGCCTTGGCGCCCATCTTCGGCCTTGTGGCCCGCGACGGCCTCATACTGCGCACCGAGGCTACGAATATCGCCGACCAGGTATACAGGCTCAAGCTGGACGAGGAGGTCAAGCTCTTGGCCAAGACCGAAGGCGCGCCGGTAGAAACCGGCGGCGAACGCCTGCCCGGCGATTGGTATTTGGCCCTAGCCTCGGACGGTACCCGCGGCTACATCTATTCCAACCAACTCATGCTTTGGGACGCGTCGCGGGAGCCCCGGCCTAGCATAGCCTCCAGCGACCTGCTCATTTCCGCGCAGGAAGCCGATCTATTCGAAAAGACCTGGCGCCCCGACTACTTCCTCTCCATGGTCGACCGCTCCCAAGTGGACCTTGGCACGTACCAGCAGCGCTTCGGCATCTTTACCGACCCCCAGCGCCGGCAGATACGCATAGAGCGGCCGGAATTCTCTAAATTTTACGGTTACAGCGCCATAGAGCGCCAGGAGGACGGCTCATTTATCCTGCAGCCTTCCGGCCTGCGCTTCAGCTTTACCCAGGGCGGGGAGCTGCTTATCACGCCGCCGGTCGAAGACCTGCGCCCGGAAGACCAGCTAGCCGCCGAGGAATCGGGCGTGCCTCGCAGCTTCGTGTTCGTGCCGCAGCGGGAAGACCCGCGCGCCGTGATCACCGCCGAAGAGCGGCGCAGGCTCAGCCTCCTGTCCGCCCTCGTCGCCGACGGCGAGCTTTTCGAAACCGAGTCCGGCGGCTCGCTCGTCCTTTCGCGTACGGGGCGCTTTACCTGGCTGGGTTACGAAAGCCTATCGCCAGTGCCTATACCGCCGGAATCGGGCGCGACGGGCAATATAGCCATGGATCTCTTCCTAGGGCCCGAGCTTACGAGCATATGGCAGGGAGCCTTCACGCTGCGCTTCGACGCGAACCTCAAGCAGGCTATATCCTTCGCCTACCGCGCCGGACCCTACGCGATGGAACTGGGCTACATAGCGCCCGAGCTCATACGCAACGGCGTCGTGACCGCCCCCGAAGGGCTTGATAGCTCCATCGCGTTCAGCCGGTACCGATAGCCCATGGCCTTCGTTCAATTCTCCGGCGTATCGCTGGCCTTCGGCTCCCGCGACCTTCTCATGGACGCCTCGCTCTTCATGGCCTCAGGCACCAAGGCGGCGCTCGCGGGGCCCAACGGCGCGGGCAAGACCACCCTTATGCGCATCATTACCGGCCAGCTGGCGCCGGACTCAGGCGACCGCGCCGTGCAGAAGGACACCAGGGTATCCTACCTGCCGCAGACGGGCGTCAGCTACGCGGGCTGCAGCGTGTACGAAGAGGCCGAGAAGGCCTACAACGCCGTCGAGCGCCTCGTCGCCGAGAGGGACGCGATAGGCGAAGAGCTCGAGCGCATCGTGCAGGGCGACCCAAGGCTCGAAGCCCTGCTGGAAGCCTACCATCATCTCGACGAGGCCATAAACGATTCCGGCTATTACCGGCGGGCGGATCGCATACGCGAGGTGCTCGTAGGTTTGGGCTTTAACCAGTTCGAGCTTGCGCGCCGGGTGGAGGAGCTCTCCGGCGGCTGGCAGATGCGCGTGGCTTTGGCCAAGGTGCTCCTTGAGAACCCCGATATCATGCTCTTAGACGAGCCTACGAACTACCTGGACCTTGAGGCGCGCGATTGGCTGGAAGCCTTCCTGATAGGCTACAAGGGAGGCTTCCTCGTCGTGTCCCACGACCGCTCCTTCCTGGACGCCACGGTGAACGAGGTATACGAGCTGTGGAACGGAAGGCTCTCGCGCTACAGCGGCTCCTACTCCGCCTACGAGCGCCAGCGGGCTCAGGAACTGGAGAGCCTCTTCAAGTCCTGGGAGGCCCAGCAGGAGGAGATGGCCAGGCTCGAGGATTTCATACGGCGCTTCCGCTACCAGGCCAGCAAGGCCGCCCAGGTACAGAGCAGGGTTAAGCAGCTGGATAAGATAGAGCCCATCGTCATACCCGAAGGCATGAAGAAGGTGCATTTCTCCTTTCCGCCGCCGCCCCACTCGGGCCGCATAGCCCTGACCATAGAGGGCCTTCAAAAAGCCTACGGCCAGGCCACCGTGGTGGACGAGCTGTCGCTCATCATTGACTCAGGCAGCAAGATAGCCTTGGTGGGCCGCAATGGCGCGGGCAAATCCACCCTGATGCGCCTTATAGCCGGGCGCGACCGGGATTACCGCGGGCTCATACGCTACGGCACGGGCATAAGCGTAGGCTACTTTTCCCAGGACGTGGCGGACGAGCTCGACGACGGCCTCTGCGTGGAAGAGGAGGCGGAATCCGCCTGCCCCACGGCCTTGCTGCCTGGCATACGCGGCCTCCTTGGCGCCTTCCTATTCCGGGGGGACGACGTGCATAAAAGCGTGCGCGTGCTTTCAGGCGGCGAGCGTTCGCGCCTGGCCCTGCTCAAGATGCTCCTGCACCCGGCCAATCTGCTCATACTCGACGAGCCGACCAACCACCTCGACCTCGACTCAAAGGACGTGCTCCTCGACGCGCTCAAGCGCTTCCAAGGCACGGTGCTCTTCGTGTCCCACGACCGTTTTTTCATAGACGGCCTGGCCGACCAGGTGCTCGAGCTTTCCTGCGGCAGCTCTCCGCGGCTCTTCCTGGGAGACTACGTGTACTATCTGGATAAAAAGGCCCGCGAGGCAGCCGGCCTGGATATGCAAGGCCCGGCGTCCGCGGGGCTGGCATCTCCAGGCCCAGCATCGGGCGCCCAGGCCCCGGTTCAGCTTGCGGCCCCTATAGACGCCAAGGCATCGCGCGAGCTGGACAAGAAGCGCAAGGCTGAGCGCAATCGCCTGGCTAAGCGCGAGGCCGAACTGCTCGAGCGCATAGACGCGCTCGAGGCGAGCAAGGCCTCGCTTACGGCTGCCATGTCCCTTCCGCAGAACTATTCCGACGGAACCGCCATTCGGGACTTGCAGCGGCAGGCCGCTGCCATCGATGCGGAGCTCTCCTCCTTAAGCGGCGAATGGGAAAGCGTAGCGGCGGAACTTGAACGTATTGGCCCCTTAACCATAAGCTAACCCCGGGTTCACGTTGTATACATATCCAAAATCTATACTCTCTCGTATGAACGCGAGGACAGCGACCCCGGCGCAGGGCACGGCGGCCAGCATCGCTCTCCCCGGGAGGGCTATGCTCGAAACCTTACCATCGTATTCCTTCTCCGCCGGGCCGCAGGATCAGGTGGCGAGCGTGGTAGCCGCCCTTGAGGCCGATCCAGCCCTGCCGGGCGTGCTTATAATCGAGGGCGGCCGCTTCGTGGCGGTGCTTTCCCGCGAACGCCTCTTTGAAACGCTCGGCAAGCCCTACGGCGTAGCCGTGTACATGAATAAGCCTATCATAGAACTGCTGTCAAGCAACGCGTCCATGCCTTCATCGGCCAGGCAGGCGCTGCTCGGCTCGGTAAACATCGACCAGGCGGTGCGCATAGCCCTTAACCGCCCGCCGGCGGAGCGTTACGGGCCGTTGCCTATACGCAAAGCCGACGGCGGCTTTGCCCTCATCGACCTTAGGACCTTATTGCTGGCGCAAACCCGCCTCCTAGAGAGCGCGGCCACCATAGTAGCCAAGCAAGGCGAGCTGGCTCGCACCTTGGCCTCTACGCAGGACCTATCCACCGTGCTCGACGCCGTGCTCGACGGCCTATCGGAGTTAGTCAGCTTCGATAAGGCGGTCATCTATACGACGAACGCGGCGGGCGTGGAACGTGCCGCCGAGCGCAGTTGCCTGAAAGACGGCGCGGCTCAGGAGGCGCTTGGTGCCACGCCGTCCCTGCTCCCAGGCGAAGGCTGGACGAGCTTTACGCTAGACCGCGGGGGCAAGGTCCTAGGCTTCCTCTGCGTGCGCATAGCGAAAAGCATAGCGGAGAAGAGCTGGCGAGATATCGTGGAGAGCTACGCGGCCAGCGCCGCCGTCGCCATAGGCAACGCCAGCCTGTATAAAGAGCTTGAGCAATTGGCCAGCGTGGACGCCCTGACGGGCTTCGCTAACCGCCGCTCTTTCCTTGAGGAGGCGAACAGGGCGCTGGAGCGGGCCGTGCGGAATAACGCACCCATCGCGGCCATCATGATGGATATGGACCGCTTTAAGTCGATAAACGACGAATTCGGCCACGCCGCCGGAGACAGCGCCCTCAAAGACGCGGCGGCTACCGCCTTAGGCGAATTGCGCGCCGGCGACATAGCGGGAAGGCTGGGCGGAGAGGAATTCGCCTTCATCCTGCCTGATTCCAGCCTGGAAGCCGCCGCCGGCGCGGCTGAACGTATACGCAGCAGGCTCGCTTCGCTGGTAAATCCGCTCTTGGGAAAGGCCGCCACCGCCAGCTTCGGCATAGCTGCCATCGACCCCTGCCTGCCGCCGAGCTTCGAGCCGAAAGCCGCGCGGAACCTCGACGAACTGCTCGCGCACGCGGATAAGGCCCTCTATGCCGCCAAGCGCTCGGGACGCAACCGCGTAGCGTTAAGCCCGGAGCACGGACCGGCCAAGCGCCGGCCAGCTAAGGGAGGCTCCCGCGGCGCGCAGCGGATAACGCCGCTAGAGGAGGCGCTGGCCGACCCTATAGTCGTCAGCGCCTCGGCTATGGCTCGGGGAGAGCGCTTTGAGGATATAGCCGCCATAGTCGCTCAGGCGCTTGCCGTGGAACGCCCAGGCCGCGCCGTAGCCATATTGCGTCGCGACAGAAGCGGCAAGCGCATCGAACTGTGCGCGCAGGGCGGTTTCTTTAGCGGCGCTTTGCTGGAAGGCGGCTTGCGCCTTGGGCAAGGCTGCGCGGGCATAGCAGCGCTCGAGCGCAGGGAGCTAGCCTTTACCCTGCCCGACGCGGGAATCGCGGAACCCTCGCTCATAGCCTATATGGCCGCGCGGGGCTACGGCTCCTACCGGGCCATACCCTTTGGCGGACCGTCGGAAAGCGCGGGCGTCATCGAGGTTTTTGACCAATCCATACTGGCCCAGGAAGGTAACGCCAAGCCCCTAAGCGCCATACTGGCCGCCGCCGATGCCCATGACCGCTCAATTCGAGGCGCGCGGGAAGCGAGCGATGCCATGGCGTCCTCGATAGACGAGACCCTCGAGGCCTGGGCCCGCGTCTTGGAGCTCCGGGACCAGGAGACCGAGGGGCATTCAAGGAGGGTAAGCGCGCTGACCATAAAGCTTGCGCGCAGCCTGGGCGTGCCTGAATCGGAATATCCCATGATGAGGCGAGGAGCACTCTTGCATGACATAGGCAAGATGGGCGTGCCGGACGCCGTGCTCCTTAAGCCAGGAGCCCTGACTCCGGATGAGCGAGCGATCATGGCCCGGCATCCGGGATTCGCCCAGGCCATACTCTCCCGCATCGCCTTTCTAGGCAACGCGGTGGACATCCCGTACTGCCATCACGAGCGCTGGGACGGCTCGGGCTATCCGAGGGGGCTAGCAGCCCAAGATATACCTCTTAGCGCCCGTATTTTCGCCATCGTGGACGTGTGGGACGCGTTGCGCTCGGATAGGCCTTACCGTTCGGCCATGAGCGAAGAACAGGCCTCAGCCATTATAGCCGAGGGCTCAGGCTCCCATTTCGATCCCCGCGTGGCAAAGCACTTTCTTCAGATCATAGGCTCAGGCGCTGCGCGTAAGGAGTAGCCTGCCCTCGCGCCCCAAGGCTTCGTACGAGCTAAGCGAGCCGTCGGCGGCATAATACGCGCAGAGTTCGGCCTTCTCGAGTATGTGGCCAGCCATGGCGTTCCACAGGGCATCCAGGCGCGGGCTCTCCGGCTGCACGAGGCAGTCCAGGGCGTACAGGCAAAATTGATAGCGGTGCAGGCCCAGGGGAGGACAGGGGCCGCCCCAGCCGAATTCCAGGAAATCGTTAAGGCCCTGCTCGCAGCCGTCGTCCAGGCAGGCATAGTGCGAGAGGCCGGGCAGCCTCCGCGTCTCGAATGCGGGAATATTCCATTGAAGCCAATGCACCCAGCCCACGGGATTGGGCGAAGAATGGTCTATGCAGCTTATCGCGAATGAACGGGTACCTGATGGCGCTCCGCTCCAGGAGAGGGCGGGCGAGGCGTTCGCTCCTTCGTACGCGCACTCGAAGGGCAACATAGCGCCATCGGCGAAGCTTGGGCTGGTCAGTATCATGGCATCCTCCGCAGGCAGTTAGCCTGTCTTATCCAGATTATTTGACGATTTTTGTCTTTATGTCAAGTGTGTTGCCGCAGGTGTACGCACGCGGCTACACCCCGCCGCAGGCAGTCGCAACCCTGCCACCGGAAACCGGAAGGCACAGAGCGGGGAGCCCGGCTTAGGGTAGCGGCGCGCTTATGGCCTCGGCTACCCGGTCTATGCGCAGGGCGTCCTTGACCAGGCTTCGCAAGCGCCTCAGCGCGAGGGCCAGGACGGCCAGGGCCGCGAACGCGAGCAGGCTTCCGGTAAACAGGAAAAAGTCATAGAAGCCATGGATGGCCACGGCCGACCAGAAGCCGCGTCGCGCCAAGCGGCCCGCTTCAGGGCCCTCGCCGCAGCGCTTGGCCAGCCCTAGGTAGTAGCCCATGATGCCGGTGGCCGCCGCGTGCATGGGAACGGCGGTAAAGGCGCGGAGCAGCAGCGCGCTCGTATCGCCCAAGCCATAGAGCAGATTCTCGGCGAAGGCGAAGCCAAGGCTCACGCAGACGGCATAGAGTATGCCGTCCATGACTTCATCGAAGTGCTCGTTCGTAAAGAGGTAGCGCTTGAGGAAAAAGTACTTGACGCCCTCCTCGACCAAGGCGGCGGTGACGAAGGCGGTCCAGGCTATAGACAGGGGAAAAGGCAGGCTGGCGGCGGGCAGATCTGCCAGCAGTTCCAAGGCTATGGCCGGGGCCGCGGCCAAAAAGCCAAAGAGCACGCTGCGGCCGATCAGCCCCACGGGCTCGGGGCGGACCCTGTCTCTGCGGTAGAACCACGCGATTATGACGAATGAAGGGAGGGCCGCGCCGGCCATAAGGATGAGTATATCGCTCATGCGCCAGAGTATACTACGCCGCGCCGCGTTTGCATAAGCCTGGGATTTTTCTTAAAAGCTCACGCCCCACTCGCGCTTGAACAGCGCGGCGGCTCCGTATTAATGTAAGGCAAACGGTTTGCCGCATACCATCATCGTGCCAAGGAGTTTTTATGGATACCCAAAGCCTTAACGAAACAGCCAAGACCATACGTTGCCTTTCCATGGACGCCATACAGGAAGCAAACTCCGGACATCCAGGCTTACCCCTAGGCGCCGCCGAGCTCGGCGCTCTTTTATACGGCGAATTCCTGCGCCACGATCCTTCCTCGCCCGCGTGGCTGGACCGTGACCGCTTCGTGCTTTCGGCGGGCCACGGTTCCATGTTCCTCTACAGCCTCCTCTACCTTGCCGGCTACGGCCTAAGCCTGGACGATATCAAAAGCTTCAGGCAGCTGGGCTCAAAGTGCGCCGGACACCCCGAATACGGCTTTATCCCGGGCATAGAGACTACCACGGGCCCGCTAGGCCAGGGCCTAGCCAATGCGGTGGGCATGGCCCTCGCCGAAACCATGATGGCTGCCCGCTACAACAGGCCCGGGCATGAAATCGTTAACCATTACACCTACGCGCTGGCCGGCGACGGCTGCATGCAGGAAGGCGTTGCCGCCGAGGCCGCGTCGCTGGCCGGCCATTTAGGGCTGGGCAAGCTGGTGGTATTCTATGACGATAACCGCATAACCATAGACGGGGCTACCAGCCTGTCCTTCAGCGAGGACGTGGGCGCCCGTTTCGCCGCCTGCGGCTGGCAGGTGCTTAAGGGCGACATGTACGATGCCGATGGCCTGCGCTCCCTCTTGGCCAAGGCCAAGGCTGAGACGGGCAAGCCGAGCCTCATCGCGCTTAAGAGCGTGATCGGCAAGGGCGCGCCTACGATGCAGGGCTCGCACAAGGTGCACGGCGCGCCGCTCGGCCCCGAAGAGATAGCCCGCGCCAAGGAAGCCATGGGCGTTCCCGCCGACGCGCGCTTCTGGGTAAGCCCCCAGGCAAAAGCCTTTTTCGGAGCGCGGGCCAAGGAGCTCTCCGCGGAACGCGCTGCATGGGAAAGCCGCTATGCCGCGTGGAAGGCGGCCTATCCCGAGCTCGCGTCGGAACTGGAAGCGAGCCTGCGGGGCGAGCCTGCCCTGCCCGCACAGTGGCCAAGCTTCAAGGCGGGCGAAGCCCTAGCCACGAGGGCGGCTTCGGGCAAGGCACTCGTAGCGGCGGCCGCCGCCTGGCCCCAGCTCGTGGGGGGCTCGGCGGACCTTACCGGCCCCAATTCCACCCAGCTGCCCGGCGAGCCCTACTCTATAGCGAACAGGGCCGGACGCATGATCCATTTCGGCGTGCGCGAGCATGCCATGGCCGCCATATCAAACGGGCTCGCGCTCCATGGCGGCTTTAGGCCCTTCTGCGCCACCTTCCTCGTTTTCGCCGATTACCTGCGGCCCGCCCTGCGCCTCTCCGCGCTCATGCGGCTGCCCGTCATATACGTGCTTACCCACGACTCGGTGTTCGTGGGCGAGGACGGCCCTACCCACCAGCCCATCGAGCACTTGGCCGCCCTGCGCGCCATACCCGGCGTACAGCTCTTGCGCCCCGCCGACGCCGAGGAGACCAGCGCCGCCTGGGCCTGGGCCATGGCCAGGCGCGACGGCCCCACGCTGCTGATACTGTCGCGGCAAAACCTTCCGGTAATGGCCAAGGCCGATCCCGATTGGCTGGAGACGATAAAGACCGGCGCGTACGTCGTGCGCAATACGCGCGGTGAGCCCGACGGCGTCATACTCGCCAGCGGCTCGGAAGTGGAACTGGCGCTCTATGCCGCAGTCCTGATGCCGTCCAAGAGCGTTCGGGTGTTATCCGTGCTCTGCAAGGAAGCCTTCCTTGCCCAGCCCCAGGCCTTGCGCGACGCCATGATACCCCAGGGCT
>JBFZES010000419.1:0-3507 GCA_041306725.1 Spirochaetaceae bacterium
TCCTGCGTATATGCTCGGGCAAGTTCGAGCGCAATAAGGTGTACCTGCATACGCGCACGGGCAAGACCTTCCGCAGCGCGAACCCCACGGCCTTCATGGCGCAGAACCGCGAGATCATAGACGAGGCATGGGCGGGCGATATCATAGGCCTGCACGATACGGGAACCTTCGCCATAGGCGATACGATAACCGAGGGCGAGTCCCTCAGCTACAAGGGCATACCCAGCTTCGCCCCGCAGATATTCAGGGTAATACGCAACGTGGACCCCCTGCGCGAGAAGCAGTACAACAAGGGCCTAAGCCAGCTCGCGGAGGAGGGCGTCGTGCAGATACTCTCCAAGCTCAGCAATCCCAATACCAAGGTCATAGGCGTGGTGGGACAGCTGCAGCTCGACGTGCTCAAGGCCAGGCTAGAATACGAATACAGCGCGTCCTGCGCCTACGACCCCATCGATTACAGCATAGCGCGCTGGTTCAACGCCGAGGATCCCAAGCTGCTCAAGGCCTTCATAGACGAGCACCAGCGCAAGATACTCGTGGACATACGCGGCGGGCATATCATCATGTTCGAGAATGAATGGTTCCTTGACCGTATCATGCAGAAGAATCCCGGCATACGCTTCCACACCACGTCGGAAACCCTCAACAGGGCCGCCGGTTAATACTCGGCCCAAGCCGCCATTTCGCTTTCGGCGCCGTGCCTGCACGGCGTTTTTTTATTGACAGGACTTAAGGGCGGCCGTATAACGATGTTAGGCTAATTGTATCAAAGATATAAAATATATATCATTGCTATAAGTAGAATATCTTAGCTAAAAAACGATGGCAAGGGAATGAGAAGCAGGGCACGCGGCGGCGCAAAGGAGGCGGAGCATGGGCAAAGGCAAACAGTCCCTTAAGTCGGCTCAGGTGCAAGCGCATTTCGTGGAGGCCGCGCGAGCGCTCATACTGCGCGAGGGCGTAGAAGCGCTGACCATACGCCGCATAGCGGCCGAGGCCGGCTATACCTTCGCTTCGCTATACAACCATTTCGAGAAGCTGGACGAGCTGCTCTGGCGTACGCGTTTCCGTATGATAGATGACCTGGCGCAATACCTGGCGTCCGCGGGCCGCCTCGACGCCGCCTCTACGGAGGATATCGTGGGGGTATTCCTTTCCTACGCCGACTATTTTATCGAGCGGCCCCACGCGTATCGCTTCATCTATTTTCATCGCCTGGACGCCAAGCATAAGCCGCCGGGCATGGCAGACGCGGGCGACCCCCTCGCGGACAGGCTGTTCCGCACTTTCTCCTATCTCTACGCCCAGGGCCTGCGCAGCGCGGAAGAGCTGGCGGCTTTATCCAAGGCCATACGCTTCGGCGTACAGGGCGTCCTTACCCTCTACCTAGCCGCCAATGAGGGCATGACGGCGGCCCAGGCGCGGGAGCAGGTCAAGGCCCTCGTGCTCTTCGCGCTCAGGGGATAGCGCGCGCATTGGTTACTAATTCCATCCTTGCTATATGAATTAAAGCAGGCTACCATCGCCGGATGAAAATCGACCAAAAGCAGGACGCGGCGCCCTCCGGGGCCGCGCGGCCGGCGGAGCCCAAGGCGCGCCTCATCACTCCCCTTTTGTGGACCTTCCTGGTAGCCATGATACTGGCGAACACCGGCGGGCAAATGTTCTTCCCGCTCCTGCCGCTCTACCTTCGCGAGCTGGACGCCGGGGTAGAGGACATAGGCCTCTTCTTCACCCTGTCCATGATAGTGCCCCTGGCCTTGCAGATAGCCGGCGGCTGGATAAGCGACCACATAGGCAGGCTTAAATCCATAGCTATCGGTTCCGTAGGCGGGGCCATAGGCTGGGTGGGCATCATCCTGGCGCCGAGCTGGCCCTGGCTGCTCGCCGCCCAGGCGGTAGGAGCGGTGGCCTTCGCCTTCGTGGCTCCCAGCTTCGACGCGTTCATAGCCGAGCAGTCCAGCGAAAAGAATCGCGCCAAGGTGTTCGCCCTCAGCCAGACTATCTATCAGATCGTAACGGTGATTGGCCCCCTGGCGGGAGGCCTGGCGGTGCGCCTCTTAGGCTGGCGCGGCCTTATATACATAGCCGCGGCGTTCTACTTCGCCGCCACCGCCCTGCGCCTCTCCATGGCTAAAAACAGCGCGGGCGCGGCTAAGCCTTCGGGCAGCCTGTCGATAAAGAGCTTCGGTTCCTCGCTCAAGACCATGTTCGGCTTGGCCTTAGCGGGGGGCCTTATCACCTGGCTGCTCATATCGGACGGCGTGCGCGACATAGCCATGGGCCTGTCGGGCAGCCTCCTGCCGCTCTTCCTGCAGGAGGAGCGCGGCATCGATATCGCGGCCATAGGCCTCTTAAATGCCCTGCTAGGCGCCTCAAGCATGCTCGTCATGATACCGGCGGGCTACCTTGCCGACCGATACGGCGAGCGCTTCGCCATAGCGGCCGGCTACCTTACGGCCTTCGCCGCCTTCCTCCTTATGCTGCTCGTGCCCTCTCCCTGGGCAGCGGGCGCCAGCTTCATAATCTTCGGCGCGGGCTTGGGCATGCTAGGCCCTGCCTATCAGAGCCTCATATCCAAGGCGGTGCCCGAGAAGCTGCGGGGCATAGCCTTTGGCTTTTTGTCCACGAGCAACGGCCTTATCGCCCTGCCTGCCCCCTGGCTCGGCGCCATGCTCTGGAAAGGCGTAGCGCCGGTGGCCCCGTTCTGGGTTACCGCCTGCGCGCTTATACTGATCGTGCCGCCGGTACTGGCCAAATTCAAGCCGGCTCCGGCCAATTAAAGCCATTATAATCCAATAACATTTTTATCGCGGCGGGCAGCTCCGGTGCTATACTGATGCCTAAGGAGCCACGCCGTGATAAACAAGCCCATGAGTGATACGCCCATAAGGGATACGGAGGGCGAAAGGGCCGTCGGCCCCAAGCGCCGCCTTGCCCACGCTCTAGCCCTTGCCTTCTGCGCGTATATGGCCCTCCTGCTCTCGTGCGCCCCTCCCGCGCCGGCGGCCCGCGGCATACCCGAGGAGGGGCTCTGGCTCGAGGGCGAACTGACTGCCCCGGGCAGCCCCGTGCGCTTTGAAATCGAGGGCCTCGTAAGCGGGAATCCCTACCGCATAGCGGTGTACGATCGCTTCCGGCCCTCAGAGCGGGGCGAGAGCGCTTCCACCAAGACCGCGCTTACGCGGCCGGATTGGCGCGGCGCCGAAGGCTACGATGGCACGCATGACGGCTATTACTACTCCGACGACCCCGGCGATATAGTCGTGCGCGCGGCGGACGGCCAGTTGCGCGTAAGCCTGGAAACCAGCAAGGAGAGCGGCAAGGGCAGCTTCCGCCTGCATATTAAAGCCATAAACGAAGAGGAGTACGAGCGCAAGCGCCGCGTGGAATCCCAGAGCGACGGCATAGTACCCACGATAAGCAGCGGCATCCCCGCTTCGGCCCAGGCGGCCGCCGCCCGGCCCCGCTACGGCCTCTTCCTGCACGGCTCGTCCATAGTGCCCG
>JBFZES010000420.1:0-8800 GCA_041306725.1 Spirochaetaceae bacterium
ATCTAAAATAAGGAGTCCATATGGCATATCAGACGGTACTTATCGAGACCGGGGACAATCATGTTGGAACGATAACGCTCAACCGTCCCGAGCAACTTAACGCGTTCTCCACCCAAATGGCCACGGAGCTAGCACAGGCCTTGGCGGATATGGAAGCGGATAGCCGGGTGCGCGTGCTCGTCTTAAAAGCCGCCGGCAAGGCCTTCTGCGCCGGGATAGACCTCAATGAGCTGCAGGGAAAGACAACGCTTGAGTATCAGCGCTGGTTCTCCCTTATGGAATCGCCGCTAGTCGCTATCGGAACGATGGGTAAACCGGTCATCGCCCAGGTTAACGGCGTAGCGGCGGCCAACGGCGCGGGTTTGGTAGCCGCCTGCGACTTAGCTATAGCATCCGATAGCGCTAAAATCGGCCTGACCGCTATCAACGTCGGGCTCAATTGCGTAGGGCCTGTCGTGCCAGTCGCCCGATCGATAGGAAGGAAGCGGGCCTTGGAACTCCTGTTTTTTGGGGACCTAGTCCCGGCATCCCGCGCCTTGGAACTCGGCCTCATCAACCTGGTAGTCGCCAAAGAAGAGCTAGACAGGGAAACGATGGCCTGGGCGCTCAGGTTGGCGCAAAAAAGCCCGCTTGCGTTGCAGATAGCCAAGAAAGCGTTCTACACGGCGGAGGACATGGACTACCAAAAAGCCTTCGAGTACATGCACGAAGCCTTTGCCCGCCTGTGCAGCACGGACGACGCGAAGGAAGGCGTAGCCGCCTTCCTGGAGAAGCGGCCGGCTCGATGGACGGAACGCTAAGAGACCATGCTTTCCGCTGGGCGCTAGCGCGGACGGGCTTGAGGCAGGCGGGCTATCCGCATCGCGCGGGGCCAGCCTTAAGCCGCGGTTTTTAATTGTCTTTGAGCGTTCCGGCGCTTATAATGATTTTCAAAGACAAGCCCTGACACCAAGGACGGCCCTATGACCTACAAGCGCATGATTAAAGCCGGCGCATCGGAAGACCGGCTGGAAAAGCTTATCCAAGAACGCCTAAAGCCGGGAGCCGACAAAGAAGTAATCGATCGCCGTATATGGGATCTCTTCGGAGAGGAGTGGGCGGTCATGTTTACCGACCTTTCCGGATTCAGCCGAGGTGTCGCGAAATTCGGCATAATTCATTTCCTGCAAACCATACAAGAATCCGAACGGCTCCTGCTTCCGATCATCGACGACTACGACGGCATTTTACTCAAGATAGAAGGCGACAGCTTGATGGCTATATATCGCAAACCGGAAAAAGCCTTAGCCTGCTCGTTCGCCATGCAGGCCGAGCTGCTGAAGTACAATGTTCATCGCAGCCCGGAGGAGCAAATCCTCCTATGCGTAGGGCTTGGCTTCGGGCGCATGCTGCGCATAGGCGACGCCGATGTTTTTGGCGAAGAAGTGAACGCCGCCAGTAAACTTGGGGAAGACATCGCTAAAGCCGGCGAGATACTGATAACCGAAGCCTTATACGAAACCTTACGCCATTTAAGCGGCTATAGTTTCAGCCCAGCCGCCTCCTATTTGGACAAAGGCCGTTCCTATAAAGCCGAAAGGGCCGCGCCCTAGGCTGCCGCCTTAAATCGCGACTGCGCCATCCTGATTGAAGGCGTATCCAAGCTAGCGGCGCCCCTTAAAAAGCCTTCAATCATTTTGCATTGGTCAAAGCAGCCGCCGAGGGACAAACAAAGTTTTCCCAACCGAAGAGCCTTCTTCAACGCTGTATAGAGTGATGATGGATAACGATGGCAGAGCGACAGGGCGAAGCGACTCCTTGCATACGTTATGGGCGACCATGGCTCCACGCCTGGAACTCTATCTGCGCTCCTTCTCAGGGCTATCGCCCCAGGAAAAGGAAGACCTGCTCCAGGAGGTCATGGTAGCGCTATGGCGCGACGGCCCTGAGCGCGAGGAAGCCATAAGGCCGTGGCTTTACCGGGTAAGCCATAACCGCGCCATAGACGCGCTGCGCCATGCCAGGCGAGCTCAAGCGCGCGAAGAGGCCACGCCGGAAGGCCCCCAAGCCCTGATTTGCCAATTGCCCGCCTCCTGCCCCAATCCCGAAGAAGCCGCCCTGGGCGCCGAGGAAACGGACTTCGTGCGAGGCTTTCTGGCGGGCTTAAGCGACCAGGACCGCGAAATACTGCACCTGGCCTTTGCCGCGGACATGGCCTACTCCCGTATAGCCGATCTATTGAGCCTGCCCTTAGGCACGGTCAAATGGAGGGTGGCCCAGCTAAAAAAGCGCCTGGCAGAACGCTATAGAAAGGAGTTCACATGAAGCGGATTCCGGATCCTGAGCGGCTCCTGCGCGGCTTTTACGCCGACGAGCTGCGGGCCGCCGCCGCGGGAGCCCGCCTACCGGCGGACAGAGGACGCTCCCGGGGGCCAAGCACAGCGCGGACCATACTGGCTGCGGCCGCTTCCCTCGCTATCATCGCGGGCTCGGTAATGGCGGAGCGGCCCGCCGGGCTTGAGGCGCGAGGCATTCCGCTCATAGCTGCCGCCTTCGCCGAGCTGGCCGACGCCAGCGGCCTGCTAGATCCTTTCAGGGCCTGGGCTCAAGAACTGAATGAACAGGAGGACCATGATGATACTTAAGCTGATACTTGGAGCAATCGTCGCAGCGGCCGCCGTCGTAGGCGCGATAATCGCCAACGGGGCGGAAGTCGGCGCTATCGATTACCTCGCCCTCTTGCCGCCTATGCTTCTTACGCCCTTGGGCATGCTCCTAGCAGGCCCCGGCCATAGGGCCATAAGCGAACTCTTCTTTCTCATCCGCTTAGGCGGCGGCGAGCGGGAGCGGAAACTGGCAAAGGCTACGCTCCGCTTCTTCGATAAAAGCTTAGCCTTGACCGCTATACTCTGTTTCATCGTTCACTTTACCGCCATGATGAAAAACCTGGAGGATAGGAACGCGATCTGGCTCAACCTGGCCTGGGCCATGGCGCCTGCCCTCGCTGCCCTGGTTATCCACGTGGCCATATCGCTGCCCTTGGCCCACGCGGTAGACGCAAGAGGCATAGTCGAGCCGGCGGCTACTCCCAGGGAAGCAAAACGATCCATCTCGCTTCCCTGGCTGATAGGCGGCATGATTGTAGCGTTAGCCGGCATCGTATCCTTTAGCCCAGATTCCTTCGCCAGCTGGCTCTTCGTAGACCTGTCGTCCTTCCTCATAACCATATTCATACCCGTAGGCATACTGCTTGCCGGCTCAGGCGCGGCCGGCTTCAAGCGGGCATGGGCCGCCTTAAACGACCCGGAGGCAAGCCTTGAGTCGCTCAAGAAGGCACGCCTTGCCTACCGTTTCCTAGCTTTGTCTTTCCGCGCCGCGGCCATGGTAGGCGCGGGCACGGGCTTCGTGCTCATGGTAAAGGATTTCCTTGAAAGGACCCGCGTCGGCCCTAGCCTAGCGCTCATACTCATTAGCGCCCTGTGGTCATTATTGATTATGTCAATCGTGGCCCTGCCCTTAGAGGCCGCGGCTGAACGGCGGAGCTTACAAATCGGAGAAACCGCCCTTCATAAATAAATTATTAATTATCGAATTGACAAAGCCGGCGGGCTACCGAATACTGGCTCCTATCCCGAGCCGGCCCGCCGGCTGAATGGACATCGAGGAATCGCCGGTGGCATATCTACCCTGGGACCATATCCATGAGCTTCTTCTCTACGCCGGCGCGGCCGAGGATAGGGCGGATCTATACAGCCGCATCCTCGACCGCCTTGGCCGCATCATCCCCTGGGACGTAGGCGTGGGCGTCTTCGACCGATCAATACGCTGCGAAGCCTGCGGAGGCTGGGACCGCCGCACCTTCGAGCACTACAACGCCTATTACCATGCCAAGGTGCCCTTTATCGCCTATGACCCGAATGGCGTGGCCCGGCGGGGCCGCGATATAGTGCTGTGGAACCGTATTCCCGATTCGGAGTTCATGCGGGACTTCGCCCGGCCCCTGGGCTTGCATTCGGGATTAAGCCCCTTCAGGCCAGCCTGGCCGCGGGTGCTCTCGCTCCAAAGGTCCCGCGAATCCCCGCCCTTTACGGCTAGGGATTGCGAGATCCTGGATATCGTGAATGGTCACCTGCACAACTACCTGACCCTGCTCAAGGGTAGCGGAAATGACCTGGTCGGCCCAAACGCCATTCTTGGCCACCTTAACCCGGAGCGCTCCCGCGCTTCACTTCGGACCGCCTTGAAAGCCGCTTTTAACTTGAGTGAGCGGGAACTGGAGCTGCTTGAAGGCCTATGCGACGGGCTGTCCAATAAGGCGCTGGCCCGAAACCTCTTCATAAGCGAGCGCACCGTAAAGGCGCACCTCGCGTCCATCTTCCGCAAGACCGGCTGCCATAGCCGGCTGGAAGTCGCGGCCCTGGCTCGCCGCGCGTTCTGAATTAAGCTATACATCCCGGAATTAGTCCTTTCGTACAATACGGCTAAGCGGCGCGGGCGGATATCCTTCATGCATACTCTCCGATGGAGGACCGACTATGCACCGTAACAATCCGCATTCAGAGCCACGCGCCATTGCGCCGTTTCCCTTTCGCGCCCCATATTCGAAGAACGGCGGAACACCTAGGAAAGGCCTTAGCGCGATAGCGATCGCGCTAAGCATAGCCATGGTTAGCGCTTTATTCCCATCATGCACTACCGTTTCCAAAATGATGGAAGGCAGCATGGACAAGGGCTACGGCGAGGGCGGCACCATAGCGACGGCGGCTCCGCTCATGCGGGCGATCAAACTAAGGGATTACGGCCGCGCCTTGTCCCTCGTAAACCAGGGCATAGGCAAGGGGGAGTACGTGGCCAGCCCGAAAGACGCCACGCCCCTTGAGCTTGCGGTCGTCCATGGACGATTTGAGCTGGTGAGAGCCTTAGGCGACGCCGCTTGGTTCGATCAGGAGAGCGGCGAACGCGCCCTCATACGGGCCGCCGAGCTTGAAGAGAACGACATGGCAGACTATCTGATCGCCCAAGGCTGCACGGTAGGCTCAAGCATGAAACTGTATGCCCTGGCATTCGAGACGCCGACCCATGCCGTGCTATCGCTCTTCCTCCGAGCGCCCCATCCGACATACAACATCAATAAATTCGGAAACGGATACGGCATCGCGATTCCCGGCCCCTTCCTGGCTCAGGCGGCGCTCAACGGTTACCCCGACCTGGTGGCGGAAGCCATAAAGCGGGGCGCCAAGCTCGACTCGACTATCCTGGTGTCCGGGTACACGGGAGCGAGCCCGCTTTGGCTTGCCTCTGCCATGGGGCATGCCGAATGCGTGCGCCTCCTGTTGGCGGCCGGCGCAAAAGCCGAATTGGCGGTAAAAGATTACAAGTACACGCCGCTTATGATGGCCGCGCGCGGCGGACACGCCGATGTATGCAAACAGCTCATCGCGGCTGGCGCTAACGTAAACGCAAAATCTGCCACGGCCTTCGCAAGCGACTGGTTCCAGGGTTCTTCCACTATCACGTATACGAGGAACGACATAAAGCAGCGATCTCCCCTCCTGTTCGCCGCCGCGAGCGGCGATTTTGCCACGGTCAAGGCGCTTATAGACGCGGGGGTCGACGTAAACCAAGCCAATGACGAGGGCTGGACCGCCATGCTCTCCGCGCGCGCCGAACTGCGGGCCGACTTGGCCGCCGCCCTCCTCGAAGCCGGCGCGCTTGAACACCCCCTCATGAACGCCATCTACAGAGGAGACGAGGCGGCGCTGCGCAGTGAGCTCCCTGGCCTCAAAGCCTTTCTCTCCGCCCAGAAACTGGCCATCTATCCCTTGACCATGGCTATACGCTGGCATGCCATTACCAAATCCTACGCGATTATAGACCTGCTCCTGGCCAAGCGCGCCGAGCTTCCCAAGGAGGACATAGAGCGGGCGCTTAGGGCGGCGAAGAAGGAAAACCCCGAGCTATACCGCTATCTCCTGGACAAGGGAGGGCTCAGGGAGGAGTATCCTCAATACGCTCCGAGCGCATACGAACTCTTAGCCGAGCGTATCGCAGCGGGCGACGCGGACGGATTCAAGGCCCTGTACGCATCGCCCTCAACCAAGCTAGGCATGTTCGAGAAAAAACAAATATTGGAAGACAGCATCCTGGCCGGCAGTATCGGCATCACGCGCTTTCTCATAGACCAGGGAGCCGACTTGAATGCCCTGTGGCCCGTTCATGTCGATTCAATGCTCGGCGACGCCGCGCTCAGCGAATCGATAGACATGGTAAAGCTCCTCCTTGATTCTGGAGCCTCGATTGAGCCAAAGCTCTCCATCGTCGGCCTGGAACTGTATCCGTACAGAACGGCCTTCATGGCGGCATGTAGCGCGGGCAACGTTCCAATAGCAAGGCTGTTGATAGACCATGGCGCGAATCCCCACCGGGTGGGCTATGAGGGCTATACCGCCTTGGGCTATGCCCTAGCCTCGGGGAAGAAGGACATGCTTGAGTATGTGCTTTCACTTGGGGTGGACGCCAATGCGCGCATGGACCTGCTCATGGGCATGGCAAGCGGCGTAATAGCGCGCAAGCGAGAAACGGCCCTCATGCAGGCGACGAAGGCGGGCGATGTAGAGGCGGTACAAACGCTCTTGGCCGCCGGAGCCGACCCCCGCCTTACCGACTGGGTAGAGGACGACGCCCTGGCCATGGCCGTATCGCTTGGCCATAAGGACCTGGAACGCATGCTGCGCGCTGCCCTCGGCGACGTGTATAAATGAGGAAGGGCCAGTGATAAACGACGCCGGAACGAACTATATGATATCGGCGCCGCTGACCGATGATCGCCGGGGAAGCGTCTACCTCTACGAATGGCAATGACCGCTTATACTAAGGAAAGCCAATCCTCAGGAAGACGTTGAAAAAACGCTGGCCAAACGCAGGGAATACAGGCAATAATCTGAAGGAGGGGGCCTGACTGGTTTGGACAGAAAGATTCGCGTTAAATCCAACAAGCGTACTGGCAAGTTCACCATAGATTATTCGAAGGTCCGTAGCAGGAATGAGGCCCGCTTCGACCTGCTCAAGCGGATAAACGAATCCTATGACTTGTTCATCATGGTCAACACCGCTATTGATTTGTGCCAAAGCTTCCCTAAAAGCTTTACTCGCCTGAATCTGGCCACGGAGCAAGGCTATAAGGAGGCGGAAGCCTTTCTGCAAGGCTCCGGCTATGCCTATAGCCTTAAAGCGACGAAAAAAGAGTTCAACAGGAGCCTTATGGGCTTAAGCACGGGGAAAACGGCATTGCGCACGGTAGCCCTTATGGCCGTAGCCCTGGGCAAGGGCCAACTCAGGCAGGATTTCTTCGATACCCTGGGCTGCAGCCACGACCTTTTGATAGGCATTGGCCCCAGGAAGAGCGCCGATGCCCTGCTCGAAGAATTTAAAGGCGGGGTATTCGACTCCATAGAGCAGAACGGCGGCTTTGCCCATACCATGATCGACTCCCAGTGGCTGGGCTACTTCTACACCGACTTCGACCCGGCTGGGCTAGAAGGCGCGCGGGCCTAGCGCCGCTTCCGCGAGGATGCGGCCTACTGCGGCCATAGCCGGACGCTCATTCCCTGATTTCACGGTTGCCCCGGCTCACGAGTGCGATTAGCTTCAGCGCCGACCAGAGGAGTACTAGGAACAGGACGAAGGCCAGGGCTAGGAGCGCCTCTATCGCCCAGTCTCCCCGGCCTACGGCTCTTCTGCCCAGGATGGCTAGGCCGTTACCCAGGTTAACCAGGACGATGACGTGCACGATCAGGATCCTGCGGTAGCTATCGTACAGGGAACGGTTGTCCGTATACACCTCGGCATGGGGGTTGCCGGGTGCGGATACAAAGTATTGCCAGATACCGACCGAAGCCACATGCCGCCACCCGGCGTCGGCGAAGGTGGCGAGGTATTCCCCGAGCCCGGCCCGGCCCTTCAGCCTTAGGTCCAGGAAATACCGGTCCTCCCGGGGCGCTCCCTTTTCGAATTCGTAGACGAAGGGCCACGCCGCCCGAAGATGCCAGCCTTGGGCCGCCGTCGACTCCAGCCAGCCTCGCTCGCGGCGGACCGCCCACAGGCTAAAAACGCGGAAATGCCGTCGGATACTACTATCCATATACTACTCCTTCCCCGGAACCGCCTCCGGGCACAGCGCTTCCCCGTGCCGCAGCATCTGCCGCAGCCGTTCCAGTTCCAGCCCTACCAGGCCTCGCCCCCGGGGGGTGATGCGGTATTCCTTGCGCCGTGGATTGCCGGTATCGCCGTCGCAGGGCTCGATTAAGCCCGCGGCGCTCAGGTTGCCCAAGGCGCCATACAGGGTCCCGGGGCCGAGCATGATACGCCCGCCGCTCAGGCCCTCGACCTTCTGCATAATCCCGTAACCGTGGAGCGGTGCCGCCAGGCAGATCAGGATATAAAAGGACGTCTCGGTCAGGGGCATAAGCCGCATCAGCTCGCGCTGCTTGTCCATCGCAGACTCTCCTCGTACTCTGGAAGACGTTACAACGCTCGTCGCTGCATCGTATTCCGTTATATCGGATAACGTAGTATACAAAGCAATAGTCGGGCTGTCAACGAAATCTTTAAGCGGATTTTCCGTCGGCCAGCCCATTCGGGCTGGGGATGCGCCGCCCTTCGCCGTCCTGGCTCGCGGCTTCAGCCCGCCTCGCTCGCTGTCGCGCTCATCCTGAGCGCTCTTCGGCGCCTTCGCGCCGCGCTCGCTCGGTTCGAATTCGGTATTCTCCATTTATTAAAAAGGCCCGCCGGTCGGCGGGCCACATTAAGGATGGAGAATACC
>JBFZES010000421.1:0-3786 GCA_041306725.1 Spirochaetaceae bacterium
TGCCTACTCATTCAGCTAACAAAGCACAGGCAGATAACGCAAGCGCGGGGCATCGAAGGCGCGTAGGGCGGCTATGGAAGAAGAGGCGGACCCCATAGCCAGGCTCGCTCTTGAGCGCTTCTCTATACCCTATCTCTTCCCCTACCAGCGCTTAGCCATAGCCAATGCCCTCGACGGCATGGAAGGCGGCAGCCGTGAAGACGGGGAGGAGTATCCCCGCGGGCAGATAGTCATACTGCCCACCGGCTATGGCAAGAGCCTCTGCTTCCAGCTTCCCGCCCTCTACGCGCCGGGCGCTACCATAGTCGTATACCCCCTGCTCGGCCTCATGGCCGACCAGGCCAGGAGCCTAAGCGCGCGCGGCATAGCCAATGTAGTCGTGCGGGGCGGCATGGATGGGGGTGAGCGTTCGCGCGCCTTCGCGCCCCTTAAGCCCGGAGAGTCGCGCGTCATCATCACCAATCCCGAAGCGCTGGGCCAGCCCGCTACCCTGAGCGCCTTGTCGGCCCTGCGACCCCGGCACCTGGTAGTAGACGAGGCGCACTGCGTGGCCGAATGGGGCGATAGCTTTAGGCCCGCGTACCTTGAGCTCGGCCGCCTGGCCAAGGCCTTAGCGCCGCTTTTCCTCAGCGCCTTTACCGCCACGGCTTCGCCGTCCATCCTCTCGCGCTTATCGGGACTGCTCTTTGGCGACGAGCCCTTCAGGCTGGTGGCCGGCCTGCCCGACCGGCCCAATCTGCGCTACGCGGTGAAGCCCGCGCTTTCCATGCGTCAAGCCCTGCGCGAAGCGATAGCCAGCCTGCCGCGGCCCCTCATCGTATTCGTGCCCTCCCGGGCGGGGGCTGAAATCACGGCGGAGGAGCTTCGTTACCTCTACCCGGCCATCGACACCCGCTTTTACCATGCCGGGCTCGCCAAAGAAGAGCGCGCGGATATAGAGCGCTGGTTTTTCTCCTCTTTAGACGGCGTGCTCTGTTCCACCTGCGCCTACGGCATGGGCATAGATAAGCCTAACGTACGCAGCGTGCTGCACTACGGCCCTCCCGCTTCCGTGGAAGCCTACGTACAGGAATCGGGCAGGGCGGGGCGCGATGGGCAAGCGGCAGTGGCTTTGCTCCTGCGCGAGGCCGAAGCCGCCGACTATGGCGGCCTTGCGGATGAGGACGCGAGCGGCGGCATGGCAGAAAGGCGGAAAAAGCTTATGCGGCGCTATGGCCTTATGGGCCGGGGCTGCCGCAGGGCCTTTCTGCTTGAGGCCCTTGGCGTGGAAGACGCGAACGAACGCTCCTGCGGCGGCTGCGATCTGTGCGACGGAGCGGCATCCGCACTCCCGCGGGGTTCAGACGCGTTCCGCGCCATGACGCAGAGGCATGCCAGGCGCTTTGACGGCGCGACGGCGCGTATATTCTTGCTCGGAAGGGCCCATAGCGGGCGCTGGCAGGCCAGGATGGCAGGCGCGGGATACTTAAACGCATGGCTGCCCGAGGAAGCCGAGGAGGCCCTGCAGCGCGCCTTAAGCATAGGGCTCATACGAAGGCCAAGGCGCGGGCCGTGGAAGGGAAGGCTTATGCCGGGCCGGGCCGCGAGAGGGCGAGAAAATCGAGCGGGCGCGCTTTAATCGGGAAGCTCGTCGTCCTCGTCTATCTCTCCCATGTCCTGGTCGGTTTCTGGCAAGGGTTTAGGGGCTGGGCTGCGCTTGAAGGAAATTTTCTTTCGAACGCGGCCTTCCCTAGCCCAGGGGTCCGCGATTGAGCGGAAGAGTATCCAGATTAGTATGAACGCGGCAAGGCTGACGAGGGTCTCCCAGCGCGCCATAACGTCAAACGCAAACCTTATGCGTTCCACGATGGTCATGGCTTGGCTCCGTTCGCGGAGGCATAGCCTAGCTCGTCGCAACTGAATATGGAAGCGCCTTCCGCGTAGAGGCTGCGCCTGAGGAAATCCGTAGAGCTCGCTTCGAGCGCCACGAAGGATATGCCGTAATAGTCGCCGTCCTTGTCGTCGAAGCGGCGCACTACCCTGCCTTTGCAGCGTATGCCCTCATCGCCGCGGCGTATGCCGAAGTCTATGATGGCGGAAGGCCTCAGCTTCGTCTTCGCGTCATCCTTGGGCAGGGTGAAGAGGCAGCCGCCGGCGGATAAGTCGAGCACCGCCGGGGTATGGGGCTGGGGCTTAAAGCTCTCGTCGCTGGAGAAATAGCCGTAAGCCTTTAAGTTGTAGGCAAGGATACGCGCGAATTCCCAGGCAAAATCCACGGCTCGGAAATCGAGGCAGGTCTTCCTCGATTCGTCGTTCATGACATACACGTAGCCCACGACATACTGGTAATAGAGTATGGGACAGTACAGCTCCGATATAACGCCCTTGGCCGCCTTGGCATGGCGCGCTTTTTCCAGATCTGAGCCTTCGAGGAAGATAGAAGGCCCTTCGTAGGCATCGGCGTCCTTTTGGGTAATGACCCGAGCTTCCTCGTAGGGGTCCACCGAGGGCAGGGGGCTCTTGGTGCTGGCGACGAGGAGCACCTTGCCGAGCTTGGCTATGATGGCTTCTTCCGGGCTTTCGGGTTTTCGCCCCTTGGCGAACATGACGACCCCATTCTTCGCGTAGCGGGCTTCTGCCTTGGCCTTGAAGCTTGAGAGCAGGGTATTGAGCGAGCTCATATCGAAGCCTTCCCGCACCACGGGCAACTCGATTTCCATGTACTCGTTGGATTCAGGGCAGTCGATGCGTATGGCGTCGTTCTGAAGGAAAAATTCAAGCACCATATCCTTGGGCGGAGCCACCCGGATGGCCTTGCGCTGGGGAGCCTTGAAGAAACGCTCCGGCATGGCTAGGCTGAGCTTGAGCCCTTCCACCTTCAGCACCTTGCCCTGGAAGGTAAGGCGCTGGCCTTGGTAGGCCAAATACACCGACAGGCCTTCCCAGGAGCTAAAGCGGGCAAGCTCTGCCGGCTTGCCTTCCAGGCTTATGCTGTCCTTGTTGAAGGACTTTACCGCGCAGGCGGCGCTTTTGCCGCTGCCGAAGAGCAGCGCGTCGCCGCCGCCGCGAATAAGCTGATTGAGTATGAATTCTTTTTCTATAAAGGTTACATAATTTGACATAGGCCGTTTACGCCGCTCCTTCGTGGTATACCTGGTTTAGTATAGCAGAAATAGCGGCCAAGGGATAATAAAAACGTATCATGCCAGAGCCCGCCCGGCCTTGAAAAAAGCGCGCCGTGCCCGTAGTATAGGCGTATCGAAATGACACAAAGCAAGGATGGAAACGATGCATAGCTATAAAGCCATAGACGATTGCGCCGCTTGGGCGGCCTTAGCGGGCACGCAGGCGGCCAGCCTCAAAACGCTGCTCTCGGAGCCCGCCATACGCAAGCGCCGCATGAACGCGGGCGGGGGCCTTGAATACTGCTATGCCGCTATGGACCTTAGCGACGATACGCTGGCGCTGCTGTACGGCGCCGCCTTAGAATTGGATCTTTTAGGCCAGTATGGGAGCGTCGCGGGCGGCGAGGTCATGAATCAAGGCGAACGGCGCATGGTGCTCCACCATCTGCTCCGCGGGGAGCCCGCCGGCCCCGTGGTCAAGGACGGCCGCGATTACCGCGCCTTCTATGAGGGCGAACGCGCCCGCTTTTCCGCCTTCGCCGACGCGGTGCGGGACGGGAAACTGCGCGGCTCCACGGGCAAAGCCTTCAAGGCCGTGGTGCAGATAGGCATAGGCGGCTCGGACTTAGGCCCGCGGGCGCTCTACCTGGCCCTTGAGCAATGGGCACGAGAGCGCAACGAG
>JBFZES010000422.1:0-2752 GCA_041306725.1 Spirochaetaceae bacterium
GCCTGCCCGCCCTGCCTTGTGCCTATACATCGTTGCCCGTCTTTTTCGCGCTTACGCGCGGAAAAGGCCTAGCTTTTACTTATCGTCTTTAGGTATATAATGGCCGCATGGCAAGCAATACGAGGATAGTCAGGGTCGGGGACCTGTGTATAGGCGGCGGCCACAGGCCGCCGGTGCAGACCATGTGGAAAGAGGCCTTGCGGGCAGACGGCCTGCAGGCAGTGGCCAAGCGCGCAAGGCTGCTCGCCGACCTAGGCTGTGGCATACTGCGCTTCGCGACGCCCGACTTGGAGCAGGCGGAACTGCTTGGCGCATTGGCGCTCATGGTGGATATGCCGCTGGTAGCCGATGTGCACTTTGACTGGCGCATAGCGCTTCGCTGCCTGGACTTTCCTATAGCCAAGATACGGGTCAATCCTGGCAACCTCGGCGAACCATGGAAGCTCAGGGAAGTGGCGGCTAAAGCCTCCGACAAAGGCGTTCCCATACGCATCGGCGTCAATTCGGGCTCCCTGCCCGCCGACCTCCAGAGCGAGCCGGACCGGGCCGTGGCGCTGGTCGCGGCGGCGGAGCGCGAAGCGGCCGCGCTCGACGAATTGGGTTTCCGCGCGGTGATAGTCTCGATGAAGGCTTCCAGCGCGGAAGAGACGGTCCGGGCTAATAGGCTGTTCGCCGGCCGCCATGACATAGCGCTGCACATAGGCGTAACGGAGGCGGGGCCGCTGGTGCAGGGCTGCGTGCGCAGCGCCGTCGCCCTGCATGCGCTCCTTGCCGACGGCATAGGGGACACGCTTAGGGTATCGCTATCGGACGAACCGGAGAACGAGGTAATCGCCGGCGCCGAGATCGTGGCGCTGGGCACCGGCACGCGGCAGAGCGCGGATATAGTATCCTGTCCGCGCTGCGGCAGGGCGGGTTTCGATACCCACGCCTTTACCGCGCGCTGGAGGGACGCCATATACGCCATCAAGAAGCCGGTGAGCATAGCGGTCATGGGCTGCGTG
The DNA here is from genome assembly GCA_041306725.1 of Spirochaetaceae bacterium. GTDB lineage: Bacteria > Spirochaetota > Spirochaetia > Treponematales > UBA12059 > UBA5200. Next base: position 1,005 of record JBFZES010000422.1, read on the forward strand.
GTGAACGGGCCAGGCGAGGCCAAGCACGCCGATTTGGGCATAAGCGGGGCCGGCGATAGGGTCATCATCTTCCGCAAGGGACAAATCGTGCGCAACTGTGACGCCGCCTCTGCCGATACTCTATTTGGAGAGGAATTAGCGCGCTTATGAACACAAAGTCCCTTGCCTTGCCCTTGCTTTGCCTAGTCCTGCTCGGAAGCTCAGCCGCCTGGCCTCAGGGAGGCATACCGCAGCCCTGGGAAGGCCAGCCCGCCTGGCTTCACCTGGAACAGGGCAAGCAGGCCTATGCGCGCAAAGACTTCGGCTCAGCCCTCGTATCCTTCGACCGGGCCATAAGCGCGCGGCGCGAGAGCTTTACCGCGGCCAGCGCCAGGCTCAGCTTTTCCCTGGAGGCCAAGGCCGCCCGCGGCGCGGCAGGCTCCCTGCAAGCCCTCCTTGACGCCTTCGCCGCCGAGGATTTCCTTCAAAAAGAGTACCAGGCTATCGTTAACGCGGCAGGAGCCAGTTACCGCCAGCGCTTTCTGGCGCTTAAAGAACGCCGCATAAGCGACAGCCATCGCGCTCTTATCGAGGTACTGCTCCTCGTGCTCGAGTACCAGCCCCTGGAAGCGCTCAAGGACTCCCTGGACGCGTTGGGCGCGGCCCTGAAGACGCTCGCGAGCTATCCCGAAGCGGAGCTTTGGAAGGGGAGGGTATTCCTCCTTGAGGGCGAGCTCGCCATAGCCGAGCGCCAATTGCTCAGGGCCTTCGACATGAGGGAGGCCCTCGATATACCGGAAGAATCGTACAGCATATTGTATGAGCTCGCGGACTTATACGCGCTGCGCGGCGATGGCCTCAATGATTGGGAACGTACCATGGACCGCATAGTCCAGGATGAACGGTCCGGCGACGGTACGCGCATAGACGCCTCCCTGCAAAACGCCATGCGAACGACCCTGCTGGCCCAGGGAACCGACCGCTTCCTCACCCTCTACCGCCTGGAGCCCGGCTTTACCCTGCGGGCGAATAAAGCCCTGGCCGAGTACTATCTTGAGCGCGGCAGGCCGCACGCCCTTATACGATCCGCCATAGCGCTGAACATGATACTGACGCGGGCTATAGCCCTCTTGCGGCAGAGGGATATCGATTACGTATGGGCGGGCTTGGACGACTTCTTACGCCGCGCGGAGGCTCAGGCGACGGTGCGGGACTATCTTAACGGGCAGGAATTGGAGCGTATGGTCATGGCCTTGGCCGACGCGCTCTACGTGGCTAACGCGCGGCAACATGCCCAGGCCCTGTGGACCAGCCTAGCCGCTTACGCGAAGGTTCCCTATGGGCCCTTGGCAAAGCAGCGTCTTAACGATCCCAGCGCTGCCGTGCGCAGGGCTGCGCCGGCGCCGCTTAGGCCCTAAGGCTAGAGGCTTTCGGGTTTTTTCTTTTCGGCTTCCGTAAGGATCTTTTTTACCAATTCCTTGATAAAGGGATCGGCGATGGAATATACGCGGCGCGTCTTTTGAACCTCCGCCTCTACGATGCCGTTTTCCTTGAGTATGGCCAGGTGCTGGGAAATTACGGGCTGAGGCTGCTTGAGGCACTGCCAGAGGTCGGATACGCAAGGATCTTCTACGCGGCATAAGAGGCAGAGGAGCCGTAATCGTATAGGATGTCCGACTGCATTAAGCTATTTCTCGTACTCGGTAAAGAGCTCGTCCGCGCAGGGAACAATAGTAATCATAGCCGACATAGAAGCAGATGAACGTTAT
>JBFZES010000423.1:0-2572 GCA_041306725.1 Spirochaetaceae bacterium
TGAGGCCCATCGCCTTCCTTGCGCTTGATGCTATCGACGCCATAGTCGTCGCGCACCGCGCTTACGATGGCCCGAACCCGTTCCGCATGCTCCATGCGGCCTTTGGCGCCGTAGCGGCGCCGCTCGGCCTCCGACGCGAGGTTCTTCCTGCCCTCGTCCAGCCGGAGCCAGCGGAAGAGCTCGGGGCGGTCGAGCACGACGCGCCCGAACTGGGCAGCGTAGGGCATGAGGTCGAAGCCCAAGGCCTTGCCTAAAAGATGGCACGCGGCCGCGAAGGCGCGAAGCTGGTCTTCAAGGCTTATGCCCGCGGCCAAGAGGGCGCCGTCCGCTAGAAGCGGGTCTATGAGCGCCTGGCCCTCGGGCACGTAGAGCAGGTCGTAATGGTTGGGATGGAAGGGCGCTAGGTGAATGGCGTCGGCCGCTATGGCAGGCAAGATCTTGGCCGCTTGAAGGAAGCTGCCCGCCCTGTCGCCTATGGCGCAGGCCCGCGCGTTCAGGTAGCAGAAATCCGCGCGTTGCATCCAGAGGCTGTCGGCCTCGTCGCGGGCGGGCCTGCGCGGAGCCTGGTCGCGTTCCAGCATGGAGTAGAAGAGGGCCATGGCGGCGTCGCTGTGCTTAAGGAGCGAAGTCTGGGTGCGGTCCAGGAGGTCTTCTGCCTTATACCGAGCGTAGAGCGCTTCGGACGCGGCCAGGTCGCTATCGTTGGGGCAAAGGGCCTGCGCTATCTCTCGCCAAAGTGCCATGTGGGGTGCACTATACTGAACGCCACGGGCCTTGGGAAGCCCCGTCACTGGAAGCTCGGATAGTCGCGTTCATCCAGGGGCGCGGAAGACGCTTCGCCTAAATTCCCCGTTATCGAGTAGCCGCGCTTCTCCCAGTAGCCGCGGTAGCGCGGCTCGCGCAGCACGCGGATCTCGCGTACCCACTTGGCCCATTTGTAGCCCCATTTTTCCTCGGCGGCTATTTGGAACGGAGCGCCGTTTTCCGGGCCAAGGGGAAGGCCGTTGGTAGCCCAGGCCAAGAGTATATCCCGATCGCGGGCATGGCTCGTTTCCATCGTGGTTTCGTAGCCGTCCATGCACACGAAAATCAGTGTGTCCGCCTCGGGATCGGCCCCGGCTTGGTCGAGCAGCCCCGAGAGCAGGGTGCCCGTCCAGAGCATGGTGGCGTTCCAGCCTTCCACGCAATTAAGGGTGATGAGCTTTTCCGCCTTGGGCAGGGCCAGCACCTCGCTATAGCTCAGCGAAAGCTCCCGCTCGACCAGGCCGCTTACGACGAGGCGGTACGCGCCGTAGTCGGGATACTGCGGGCCGGCTATGGAGTTGTCGCGCAGCGAGGCGCGAGGCGTAAGCTTGGCTCCCCGGTATTCGCTTATTTCCGCGGATTCCAGATTGGCCGTATCCACGGTCCACGAGGGCGAGGTCACCGCGCTGGGCTCGCGGCCGGATGCCGGCCCGCAGGAGGCGAGCGCTATAGCCAGCGCTATGGCCAGCGTAGATTCGAGCGCTATGGCCAGGGCAGCGGCGAGCGCTCCGTGAGGCCCCGCGCCTTTCTGCCGGTCGCGCATCATTATATCCCGCCGCCGGGCCGGCTAGCCGGCTTAGCCCCAGCCTGCATGGCGACGAGCCCGGCCAGCGCGGCGGCGGACGCTCTATGCACGGCAGCGACGTCGGCGAGCAGCTCCTCGTCCATATCGAAGCGGGGGTGGTGGTTAGGGTAGCGTATGCCGCGCCCGGGATCCTGGGTGTTCATGAACCAGAAACAGCCGGGTATCTTTTGCAGGTAATAGGCGAAGTCTTCCCCGCCCATGCTCGGCGCGCTTAGGGTTTTTACCCGTCCGGGGCCAAGGATGCGTTGCGCGCCGTCCATGCAGGCCTCGACGCTTGCCGCGTCGTTCACGAGGCTCGGGTAGCCGTCCGTCCATTCGAATTCATAGTCCACGCCCATGGCCAGGGCGCTGCCTTCGCAGAGCCGCTTTAGGCCCCGTTTGGCGAGCTCGCGCTCGGCAATGCCTAGGCTGCGAGCCGTGCCCTTGAAGGCGGCGCGGCCGGGTATGATATTGAAGGCCGAGCCCGCCTCAACCTGGCATACGCTGATGACGAAGGGCCTGCGCTGATCCGCCTCGCGCGAGCGCAGCGCGTACGCGCCGCTTATGAACTGCGCCAAGGCGGGTATGGGGTCGCGGGTTTGATGGGGGGCCGAGCCGTGGCCGCCTGAGCCCACGAAGGCGCCGGCGAAGAGGTCGCTGGCCGCCATCATGGGACCGGGCATGAACCCGATTTGCCCCGGAGACAGCTCTTCGGAAAGGTCGCCCACGTGGCCGCCGGCTATAGCGGCCACGCCTTCGAGGCAGCCGGCGCCTATCATGGCGGGAGCGCCGAAAAAGCCTTCTTCGCCGGGCTGGAATATGAGGCGCACGCGGTAATCCCGCGGCGGATCCGCGGCCAGCGTCTGGGCGGCGGCGAGCAGCCCGGCCATGTGGCCGTCGTGGCCGCAGGCATGCATGGCGCCGGCTATGCCGCTCGCGTAAGCAAGGCCGGTCTCCTCGGCTATGGGCAGGGCGTCCATATCC
>JBFZES010000424.1:0-4866 GCA_041306725.1 Spirochaetaceae bacterium
CCCTGCAGGATTCATCCGCCATGCCCTACGATATCGACCGCCAGGCCGACGACTTAGCGCTTGCCGATTACGTGCAGAAGGGCATAGAGCTCCTGATGAGCGACAAGGGCTTCTTCTTCGCCGTAGAGTCGGGCAAAATTGACTGGGCCTGCCACGCGAACGACGCGGCGGCTTCAATAGGGGACACCTTGGCCTTTGACCGCGCCATAGCCGTAGCGGTGGAATTCCAGAAGCAGCATCCCAAAGACACCCTTATCATCGTGACCGGCGACCATGAGACCGGCGGCATGAGCATAGGCTTCGCCGGCAGCAAGTATACTACTGCCTTTGATAAGATAGCCCTGCAGAAGGGTTCCTATGTGGCTTTCGACAGCCAGATCATGAGCGCCTACAAAGACGGCCGCGGCCCGGCCGACGGCAAACTCGCCGACCTGATTCCCGAGATCAAGCGCTTTTTCGGCATCGATTACGACAAGCTGGAGCAGAACGACAAGGAATTAGTGCAGCGGGCCTTCCTTCGCTCCATGAAGGGCGAGGTGGAGCGCGCTCCCCAGGAAAGCGTCTACCTCTTGTACGGCGGCTACGAGCCGCTCACGGTCACCCTTACCCACTTGGCCAACGCTTCCGCCGGCATAGGCTGGACCACCTACTCGCACACCGGCGTGCCCGTGCCCACCTACGCCCTTGGCCGCAGCCAGGACCTATTCAACGGCTACTATGACAACACTGATATCTTTAAGAAAGTCGCCGCGGTCATGGGCGTAGCCCTCCCCGCAAGCAAGTAATAATCTAATAAATCAAGCCGCGCCGCTTCAACATGATGCGAGCGCGGCTTCTGTCATTTAATTGCACCGTGCCAAAGGAAGCCATATGGATATACGCCGCTCCTTACGATTGTATTTTTCGCACGCATGGGGAGAAGCCGGCAGGCGGGACATCGTCTTCGCCCTCGCGGCCTTAGCCCTCTCAATAGGCCTACTCTTCATACCGAGCGGCTTCGAGCGCGGCGACGATAGCTCCGTGCGCGCCAAGGCGGAGATAGTGAGCACCGACGACAGCGGCATAAAGAATTACGGCGTTCTCTTGCAGGGCGAGCAGTACGCCATGGTACGCGTGCTTAAGGGGCCCTATAAAGGCCTTGTCGCCGAGGCTCATAATATACTCTATGGCAAAGCCGACATGGATAAGGTCTATAGGCCCGGGGATAGGGCTTTGGTAATCGTATACCCCAATCCCGACGGCAGCCCGGCTACGCTTACCCTTATGGACCATTGGCGGGCGGACATGCAGGCGGGCATAGTGCTCGGCTTCTTTTTCCTCTTGCTTCTGTTCGGCGGCTGGACGGGCCTTAAGAGCTTCGTATCGTTCATACTTACCGGCGCGGTCATTTGGAAGCTCCTGATACCGGCCTTTTTAGCGGGCATAGCGCCGGTGCTGGCGAGCCTTGCCGTGGTAGCCGTGCTCACGTTCTTTATTATCTTCCTGGTGGCGGGTTTCAGCCGGGGAGGGTTGGCCGCGTTTTTAGGCAGCATGGGAGGCACGGCTATAAGCGCGATTACGGCGCTTGCCCTTGCCGGTCCTTACCGGCTCAACGGCGCCGTGCGTCCCTTCTCGGAGACTCTGCGCTTCGGCGGCTTTGAGTACCTTAACCTTATGCAGATATTCCTTGCCGGCACCTTCTTAGCGTCATCGGGGGCTTTTATGGACCTGGCCATGGACGTGGCCGCGTCCGTGGAAGAGATACACAAGAAACGGCCCGAGCTGCCCTTCCTTGAGCTGGCCAAATCCGGCATCAACGTAGGCCGCAAAGTCATAGGCACGATGTCGACGACCCTGCTCCTAGCCTATACCGGCGGCTTTACGAGCCTCTTGATGGTATTCATGGCGCAGGGCGTGCCCACGCTTAATATGCTCAATATGTCCTATGTGTCGAGCGAGATCTTCCACACCATGATGGGTTCCATAGGCCTCGTTCTCATCGCCCCCCTTACCGCCGTATTGGCGGCGGCTTTGATGGCAAACAAGGCAAAGCCTAGCTAATGCCTTCCGTGCCGCCGCTGGCCACGTTTGACTTGGCCTCCTCAAGCATGGCCAGAATGACGTAATCCTGCTCGACGAGGCGACGCTCCGCGTCGTGTATGTCCTCCGAGAGGGCGCGTATCTCGCCGAGCGAGGCTTCTATGCCTTCGCGGGCGTTGCGGCGGTCCGAATACTGCTCCTGCAGCGCGCAGAGGCGTTCCGCCAGCTGGTCGAGTTCGGGCAGCACGCTTAAGGTCTCTTCCCGCCTGGTATCCATGCCCCGCGCAAGCTCTAGCGCCGCCTCCGAGGTCTGGCGTATGCCTTCCGCTATCGAGGCGAAGCGTTCCTGGGTGTGGGACGAGAGCTCAAGGCCGCGGCTTACCTTGGCTTCCATGTCGCGCATGAGGGCGTCCACGGCCTTTACGCTTCGCGCGCTGTTTTCCGCGAGGCTGCGCACTTCGCCGGCCACGACCGCGAAGCCCGCGCCCGAATCGCCTGCGTGCGCAGCCTCGATAGCCGCGTTCATGGCCAAGAGATTGGTGCGGGCGGCCACCGATGCTATTTCCTTGAGGCTCTCGCGCACCTGGCTCGAGGCGGCCTCGATTTCCCGTATGGCCTGAGCCGTTTTGGCCACCGACTCGTTGCCCTGCTCCACGTCGCGCACGAGCGGCCCGGTGCGATCGGCGGCCAGGTCGGCCTGATGCTTCATCTCTTCGGCGCTCTTGGCCAGGGAGCGTATCGAAGCGCTGCTTTCCTGGAATGAGCATACGTTCTTGTCGAGGCCCGCCATCATGGTGCCGAAGGCGGCCAGTATGCCGCTGAGCACCTCGCTGGAGCTCAGTATAAGCTCCTTCTCGCGGTCGGTTTTCGCGCCGACGGCCGCCGCGTTATCCAGAAGGTCTTTAAATTCCCGTATAGCCGCATTAAGGCTCTGGTCAAGCCGCGCGTCGAATTCCGCCCTGGCGGCGTCTCTTTCGCGTTCCTGTTCAGCCAGGGCCGCTCGTTCCAGTTCCGTGCTGGCCAGGCGCCGTAAGGCATCGGCGAGGCTCTTGGCGGCGGATATCCTGGACAGCAGGCTCAATAGCGCAAGAACGCATGCCAGTCCGCTTAGTACGCTGAGGGCTATAAGCACAGCGGTCCTCCTGTATTCGGGTAGCATAAGCGGGCTTAGCGCGGGCCACGCTTACGGGGATGCTAAGGGTACCATAGCTAGCGCACTTGCGAAACCTCTTTATATGAAGGCATAGTAAGCTTATGAGCCTCAGCCTTGAAAGACTTGCCGCCTGCCTCGACCCCGCTTTGCCGCTTCCCGGGCAGGCCGCGCGGGAAGCCATGACGCCCGAATACCGCCGTGGCCGCATACATAGCGCAAGGCGCATGAATTGGCGCGAGGCGGCGGTATTGATACTGCTCTATGAGTTCGAGGGCGACTTTCATTTTCCGCTCATACTCCGCACGCAGGGCTATGGCGTTCATGCGGGGCAGGTAGGATTGCCCGGAGGCGCTTTAGAGGCCGGAGAGAGCCTTGCCGCCTGCGCATTGAGAGAATGCGGAGAAGAACTGGGCGCGTCCCTCGACGGACTAAGGCTGCTGCGGGAACTAAGCCCGCTTGAGGTGGCCCCCAGTAGCTTTTTCGTGCATCCCTTCGTAGCCTATGTGGGCGGGAGGCCCTTCTTTAAGCCGGAACCGGCCGAAGTAGCGGGATTTTTCGAACCCAGCCTGCGTGAGCTCATCGCTCCGGAGGCTATGCTGCAAGATAGCGCCGTATTGGACGGCGAGGCGTGGATAGTGCCGTACTTTGCCTTGGGAGGCCAGCGCGTGTGGGGCGCCACCGCTATGATACTGGCTGAACTGAAAGCCCTGATAGCCGATGCGTATCGCTGACCGTAAGGAAGGACCTATGACGAATGATGAGGCGAAAGCCGATTTGGCCGCCCTCGTGCGCGCGTACCGGGAAGATCCGCTGCATGCCGATGAAAGGCCCACTATAGACCGCTACCTCACCTTTATAAGCGCGCGCGGCGATTGCTTCTCCCGCTCCTCTTTGGCGGGCCACGTGACGGGCTCGGCCTTCGTCGTCAATGAAGCTTTGGATACGCTGCTGCTCGTCCATCACCGCAAGCTGAATAAATGGCTGCAGCCGGGCGGGCATTGCGAGCGCGGAGAAAGCGCGCTGATGGCGGCACTGCGCGAGGCGCGCGAAGAAACGGGCCTCGCGGGCAGGGTAGCCTTAGGCGGCGCTCTGTTCGACCTGGACATACACCTAATCCCGGAACGCGGGCAAGAGCCGGCGCACTATCATTACGACGCGCGCTTTCTGCTCATTGCGCGGGAGGATGAGCCCGTACTGAGCGGCGAATCCCATGCGCTTGCCTGGATGGGCATCGCGGAAGCCCTCAGTCGGAACCCCGAGCAGTCCATGCAGCGGCCGCTGTCCCGCCTAAGCGGCGTGGCCGCGGGTTTTATCGGACGGTAAAGGAAGCGCTCGCTACCGTACTGCCTCCGAGGCTCACGCTGAGGCTGTACGCGCCGGGTATCCAGGTTCCCATGTTCGGCGATCCCCAGCCATTGGCCGTTCTATACCATAGCCATCCCGCCTGCAAGTTTGCGCTGAGGTCCTGGCTGGCGTAGAGGCTGCCGTCGGCGCGGTAATACCGCGCTTTAAGGGGCACGTCGATAGCGCCGGCAAGCGGAGCCTCGAATTCGATATACAGATCCCAATTTATAAAGCGCGTAAAGCCGCTGAAAAAGACGGTATCGTAGGCGCGCAGCTCAGGGGCCGGCACGCCCGGGCCGCTTTCAAAACAGGCCAGCACGGCTTGCTTGACGGCCGGCAAGCGCGGCTGG
>JBFZES010000425.1:0-2531 GCA_041306725.1 Spirochaetaceae bacterium
TTCGTGAGGGGTTTGAACGTGTACCTTGCCCTCATACCGGCCGCCGTCGTTGAAATGGGCTGGGTATGGCAGCCCTTTACCTATATGTTCGTCCATGCCAGCATGAGCCATCTCTTCTTCAACATGCTCGGCCTCTTCTTTTTCGGCACTGCCGTCGAGCGCGAACTGGGCACGAGGGAGTTCCTGCTGTTTTACCTGCTTTCCGGTACCCTGGCCGGGCTGCTTTCCTTCGCCGCTTTCGCTTTAAGCGGCTCGTGGGGCGCTTCGCTCGTGGGAGCCTCGGGCGCGGTGTACGCCGTACTCCTGGCCTTCGCGGTCTTGCATCCTAGGGCGCGCATCATGATTTGGGGTATCATACCCATACAGGCGGCCTTGCTTGTGGCAATCTATACGGCTATTGAGCTGTGGTCCGAGATCTTCGGGGTGGGTGGCAATATAGCCCACCTTACCCATCTCTTCGGCTTCGGCGTGGCCCTGCTCTATTTCCCCCTGCGATTCGGCGTTAATCCCCTGCGCCGTCTCATAAAGGGTTAGCGCGCCATCATGCCTGCCCGGCCGGCCTTAAAGCGAAAGCGCCAGAACCCCCCGCGTGCATCGCTAGCGTTAGCTTTCGTGCTGGCGTGTACGCTCGCTCCGGCTGGCCTCGCTTCCGCCCAGGATCGCGATGTGGTACTGCGCGGGGAATTCCCCGTCGACCTGGAGGCGCCGCCTACGATAGCGCCTTTCTCTGGCTTGGTAGATCCGGCGTACCATCCCGCCCTGCCCGACGGCGAGGCCGCCCGCGCCTTGCTTGAGGAAGCCCGCTGGGTATTCGGGGCCATGGTGTGGGGCTTCGATTATGTGTATACGCCCAGCGATAAGGCCCGCTCTATAGCGGAGTTCTTCGAGCTCAAGCCCCGATCCGAGCTGGCTTGGGGCTCAAGCGGCTTTCGGGTGCTGTCGACGCGGCTGTCAGGGACCGTGGCCTATGCCGCGGTGGAATGGAATCCCGGACCCAGCGAGCGCGCCGAATACCAGAGTTGGCGCGGCGCGCGCTTCGCCAGCGGGCAGGGCAGGGCATCGATAAAGGCAAGCGCCGAACCGTACCCGGGACAAAGCGCGGGAGACGGCGGCGCGCTGCCGGCCTCTGTGGCGCAACGGCGCGGAGCCATGGCCGAGGCCGCCAAAGAAGCACTGCGGGCCTACCTGAGGGGCATAGAATACAACAAGCCGCGCGAGGTGCGCGGCTCGTTCGCGTTCGCGGAGCAGCCTCGCCTCGTCATGCGCGCCGGCGCATGGACGGCAAGCGTACGCTTACTGATATCGGTCGACGAGGTACTAGGCTATGGCGCGTACTGAGGGCTAAGGCGCGATACTCTTCTCCAGCTTGTCATGCATGGCTTCTAGGCTCGCCATGAGAGAGTCGACGATGGCCTGCTTCTTGTCTTCGCCAAAGTGCTTATGGTGCTTGGCCTTGTCCCTGAACTCGTCGCAATGCAACGGCTCGCTCACCTCGTACGACACCCTGTCGGGGCAGATAAGGTCCTCGCGCATGATGCCCTCGGGATTTATGCGCAGCATATTGCCGCTGATAGCCACGAGGCACATATAGTCGAAGGATTTCAGGTAGGAATCTATCTCGCGCACGCCGCGCTTGCTGGAGGGATCCCAGGGACGGAAGCGCGTGCCCGCGGGGAATACCAGCACGAACTTGCCCTGGTGCTTGAGGGTGGCGAGCGTTTTCATGGCGGTACGGTTAATGCTGGAGCCGCGCATCATCTCCGCTACCAGTTCCTTCGGATCCTTTATGTTGTTCTTGATGATTTCCAGAGAACGGCTGGGGTAGATGACGAGCCGCGAATAGCCTTCTGCGAAAGCGCTTATGATGGGATCGGTCTGGCTAAGCTTAATGCCCGCCACCGCGACGATATCCTTCTCGATTTCGGCGCCGGCGGGGGAATGCTTCCGCAGCAGGTACGAGAAGACGGGCAGGTCGAAATTGCTGTAATGCTCGAGCAGGAGCAGGCAGGAGGCCCCGCCCCGGGCCAGTTCGGCGAGCTTTTCCAGGTTTTCGAATGACCGTATGCCGCTGCCCGCCTGTATGTTTTCTTCGATTATCCGGTCGATGAAGGGCAGTATCTTCGGGTTGCCGGGTATGTACATGTCTTCGGAATTGATTTCCATGCTTTGGCTAGATTCTTTTACCATGCGCAGGATGAGGTCCCTGTATCGCGTGCTTAGTGGATCCACGTAGCTTCTCCCTTATGCGTTGGCAAGCATTGGTCGTGCGGTCGGTACCAGTATAGACATTCACTTAAAGCGCTGTCAACGTGAATACCCGTTCAATTAAAAGGAGAAATCGATGGCGAACCAATCGCCTATGCTGGATTGGGCCTGGTCTATCAAGCCTATATCCACCTTGGCGGTGGTTTCGGCCACGAGCCATTGGCGCCCGCCGTACGGGAAGCGGGCCCCGGTACCCGGCACGTCGAAGGCCCCGAGCGCGTGCTCATGCACCAGCGATATGAGCACTATGCCCTCGATATTCTCGC
>JBFZES010000426.1:0-9861 GCA_041306725.1 Spirochaetaceae bacterium
GTCGTCGGCCTGGCGGTCGATATCGTAGGGAATGGCGGATGAATCCTGCAGGGACTCGTTTATAGCCAGTACCTTCTGACCGGCCATGGGCTTGAGCGACTTAAAGGCCTCGGGGCTGTTCACGACGGTGTAGCCGGCCTTTTTTGCCAGCTCTATGGCGTCCGGCTGATCGCCTGCCTTACCCTTGGGCTGGGCAAGGCCGCCGCCGCCGAAGTAATCGAAGCCTGACTGGCTCAGCTGTACGCAAATATCGTACATATCGCCGCGGCTAGGAGCCTTGGCATAGAACGTGGCGGGGGTGGCGTGGTCGAGCGATACGTTTGATACGATGCCCACCTTGTAGCCGCTCTCTTTGGCGTACTCCGCAATGGTCTTGAATTTCAGGGTCTTGCCCGGGTCCATGTTGATGACGCCGCTGGCGGTCTTGTTGCCGGTGGCAATGGCGGTGCCGGCGGACGCGGAGTCGGTGATAATGGAGCTAGAGTCGTAGGTGGTCGTCATGCCCTGGGCGGGGAATTGGGTGAAGCCAAGCTTTTTAAAGCCGGGTTCCTTGGATGCCATGGCGTTGGAGTAAACCTCCGCGGCGCTCACTTGGGCCATGGACATGCCGTCGCCGATAAAAACGAAAACGTACTTGGCCTGCTCGACGGCGGCGCCGGGGGCGGCGGCCGCCTTGTCCTTGCTGCCCATAGCGAATGCCGGCGCGGCGAGGAAGGCCAGCGCGAGGGCGATGGCGACGAAACGGTTCCTAAAGTTCATGGATGCCTCCTTGGGGGGGTCCGTGGGATACGAACGGTATACAGGAGGCCCGTGAGCTTAGCGTGCTTTTATTATGAGAAAAGAATTAATCACTTGGATTCTCCGACTTTTGGGCACCACCCCCGCCTCATTGGGACGGCAGGACGGGGCTTAAGCCTGTCCCTTGAGCAGGAAGTACCGCGTGCGCAGGAGATGATCGGCCATGCCAAGCTGAGCGGCCCGGCCGTCGCCCCGCGCTATCGCGTCCACGATGCCCTTGTGTTCCGATAGGGTATCGGAGGGGCTCCGCACCAGTCCGTGCTCATACGATCTGCCGGAGAGCCCGAACGCCGTTTCAACCTCGAGGAGGCGGTCGCTGCCCGCCAGGCGGATAATCCGGCTATGGAATTCCTTGTCGGCGGCAAGGTACGCGGCCTCCATGCCTGGCTCTACCGTATCGCCGAAGCGCTCAAAAAGGTTAAAGAAGGCCTTGCGCTCGGCTTCAGGCGCTTCTTCAGCGCAGAGCCTGGCGGCTATGGACTCGAAGCCCGCTCGCGCGGTGAACAGGTCGGCAAGCTCTTCGTCGTCATAATCGGGAACGAAGAAACCATCCCGCATACGGCTCTCTAGGAGGCCTTCGCCGGTAAGCCTGTTCAGGGCGTCGTTAATAGGGGTCTGGCTAATCCCAAAGCGTTCCGCTAGCGCCTTGCGGTCTATGCGCGAACCGGGAGCCCAGTCGCCGTTGAAAAGAGCCTTCTTAATTTCCTCGTATACCTCGACGGATACGATAGTCCTGCGTATGACGCTCATGCGTCGGCGGAAGCGCCGGTAGCCGCTACCGAGCGCGCGCCTTCCGCGACGAGCTTCGCGGCCACGTTCCGCGACTCGCTCAAGTGCTCATACATGAGGCGTTCGGCAAGGGCAAGGTCATGTCCCGCTATGGCGTCGCGGAGCGCGCTGTGCTCAGCCAGGCTCTTAGCGGCCGATTTCATGAGCCCCTGCTGATTACTCTTGGATACTATGGCGAAGGAAGAGAGTATGCGCTCAAGCACCGTGTTGCCCGCTATGCGCATGATGCCCATATGGAAGCGAAAATCCGCCATCCTTACTTCGGGTACGGCGCCGATCTCTACGGCCTTGCGGTGGGCTTCGAGCACGGCGTCAAGGGTCTTGAGCCCTTTGGCGTCGATGTGCCTGGCGGCTTCTAAGGCTCCCAGGGGCTCAAGGCGCAGCCGTACTTCATAGAGCTCGAGCAGCTCGGCGGGCGAAAGGCGCTTCACGAACGCCCCCCGCCTGGGCACGAGCTCTACGAGCATTTCCTTCTCGAGTTTGGAGAACGCGGCCAGGAGCGGCGTGCGCGATACGCCAAGGCGTTCCGATAACGCTTCCTGCACGAGTTTCTGGCCCGGGACGAGTTCGCCCGCCAATATCATATCCCTCAGGGTCTTATATACCTGCTCAGCCAGATCTTCAAACTTTGTTGCCACCATAAAGGCATTTTAGACAGTGTGCCGCGGCGAGTCAATGCATTTTGTATTCAATATATCTATTGACAAGATCGCTAGACGGGTCTATTTTTGTATACAATATTTTGAATGGAGTTATTATGATAGGTGTATCGCCAGCCTATTTCCTCTCCGCGTACGGGCCATCATTTGGCCCCTATGACACGCTTGCGGGACTTCCTTTGCTCGCTGAGCTTGGCTACCAAGCCTTCCAGGCAGAGGTATTTAAGGAAGATATGCTTGATGCCTGGACCCCGCTCTCCATGCAAGCCCTACGCAATAAAGCATCGAGCCTGGGCCTCAGTTGCGGCGTTTTCGTAGCCCATTTTCTGGGAAGCCGCTACTCGACGATCGAAGAGCTCTCAAGAGAGCCGGACGAAGACAAGATCGCCAAAGCCCTCGATATTGCCGTTACGCTCTGCGCGGGCGGCGTGTTCGCCGTGCCGCTGCCGCCTTTGGACGCTCCGGCTGGCAAACGGCCTCACCCTGCCCTGATAAAACGGCTGGGGAGGCTCAGCGAAATGACGAAATCGGCGGGCCTTACGCTTGCCCTTGAGCTTATGCCCGGCAACGCCCTAGGGGGCTCGCGGGACTTCCTTAAGCTCTGCGAACAGCCCCTCTTCGCGGACCTCGGGCTCGTCTTTGACACCGGGCACTTTTGGGCCATGGGCGAGGCTCCGGAAGTCCTGCCCGCCCTCCTCGGCCGCCGCATCGCGGCCACCCATCTCTGCGACAATAACGGTATTCAAAACCTGTCGCTCTGCCCGGGAGCCGGCACCATAGCCTTCCGCGAAACCATCGATGAGCTTAAGGCCTGCGGCTATACAGGCGGCATGGACCTGGAAATAGTGTGCGCGCGCGAAAACCTGGAAAGCGAATACGGAAAAGCGATAGGAATCTTGAGCAGCCTGATAGCGGGCAGGGCCCGCCTCCACAAACATTCGGCGCTCGTACAACCTTGAAGGAGTATCTATGACAACAAGCACAAAGGGCGAGCCCGAGGAACGGGTACAGAGGCTCGAAGGGCATGCGCGAGACCTTAGGCGCGCCATCGTATCCATGGTGCATACGGCGCAGTCAGGCCATTGCGGAGGGAGCCTTTCCGCCGCCGATATCGTAAGCGCGCTCTATTTCGACCTTATGAATATCGATCCTACAAAGCCGCGCATGCCGGGCAGGGACCGCTTCGTGCTGTCCAAGGGCCACGCCTGCCCGGTGCTTTATGGAGCGCTCGCCCTGCGCGGCTACTTTCCCGTGGAAGAACTGGGAACCTTGCGCAAAAACGACAGCCGCCTGCAGGGCCATCCGGTATCGACCTACCTGCCGGGCGTGGACGCCACCGCGGGCTCGCTGGGCTTGGGCTTTGCCCAGGCGGTGGGCATGGCGCTTGAAGGCCGTATGCTCAAGGCCGATTATTACGTATACGCGCTACTCGGCGACGGAGAGCTTAACGAAGGCGTCGTATGGGAGGCGGCTTCCACCGCGTCCAAATTCGGCCTTGAAAGGCTCATAGCCATCGTGGACCGGAACAATCTGCAGAACGACGGCAAGGCCGACGATATCATGCCCATGGAGCCCATAGACAAAAAATTCGAAGCCTTCAATTGGCGCGTGCTCACCGTGGACGGCCACGATATGGCCGCCGTGCTGGCCGCGCTAGAAGAAGCGCGGAAGCCCGCCGGCAAGCCCACCTGTATAATCGCGCGCACCATAAAGGGCAAAGGCGTCAGCTTCATGGAAGATAAACGGGAATGGCACGGCAAGCCGCCCTCTGACGACGAATTCAGCATAGCCTGCAAAGACATAGAAGGAGGCTGCGTATGAGCCTGGCCAAATCAACCAAGCCCACCCGCAGGGCCATAGCCGACCGCATGCTGGAAGCCGGCGGACAGCGAAGCGATTTCGTCGTATTCGAATCCGACATAGGCTACTCCACCTACTCCTATCTCTTCGGCGACGCCTACCCCGAACGCTATTTCAACTTAGGCATAGCGGAGCTGGGCACCATGGCGGCCGCGGCGGGCATGGCGGCGGAAGGCAGGCCGGCCATTGTATGCGGCTACGGCGTATTCCTCTCAATGCGCGCCCTTGAAGCCGTCCGCTCCTTCATCTGCTACCCTCACTTGAACGTAAAGATATTCTCCAGCCACGGCGGCGTTACCGCGGCCATAGACGGGGTAACCCATCAGGCCACCGAGGATATAGCCTTTATGACCACACTGCCCAACATGACCGTGCTGGTGCCCTGCGACAGCGCGAGCGCGCGGGCGGCCTTCGACCTTGCGATTGGCATACCGAGTCCCGTCTTCGTGCGCCTCATGCGGGATCCCCTATCGGAACTGTACCCTGAAGGAACGAAGTTCAGGATAGGCGGCAGCCATACGCCGAAGAAGGGCGACGACGTGACCATAGTTAGCTATGGCGACCTCGTATTCCAGGCCCTGGAAGCGGCCGAGCTATTAGCGGCCCAGGGCATAAGCGCCGAGGTCCTTGACTTCTACTCGATAAAACCCTGGGACGAGCAAGCCCTGCGCGAATCGCTGGGCCGCACCAAGGCCCTGCTCGTCGCGGAGAACCATCAGAGAAAGAACGGCTTAGGCTATGAGCTAGCGGCCTGGTGCATGCGCGAAGGCGTGCATGTGCCCTTCGCCCAGCTCGGCCTTGACGACACCTTCGCCGAGAGCGGCAGCTATCCCCTTACCATACAGAAATTCGGCATGGACGCTGCAAGCATAAGCGCCGCGGCTAAAAAACTGGCCGCGGCCAAACGATAAGGAGAAGATATGAAACTGGCGGTTATAACGGGCTTCCTTGGCAAGACCAAGGATCGCTTCCACGAATACAACAAGGAGCTTGACCTCGACGGCAAGTTCGCCCTGCTTAAAAGCATACCCGGCTATTCCGGCGTAGAAGTGGTCTATCCCTACGAAACGCCCCCGGCGGCCGAACTCAAGGCTCTGCTTGCCAAGCATAGCCTTGAAGTGGCGGCCATAAACGTGAACGTGAAGGGCGAGCCGGAATTTCGCAACGGCGGCCTTACCTCTCCCGACGCGACGGTAAGGGCAAAGGCCGTGCGTTTCTTGAAGGAAGCCAAGGACTATGCCGCCGCCGTAGGCGCGGACAAGGTTACCTGCTGCCCCCTAGGCGACGGCTACGAATTCTCGTTCCAGTACGACTACGCTGCCGCGTGGAAGCACCTGGTACAGGCCTTCGCCGAGGCGGCGGCCCACCGGCCAGAGATTACGCTCTTCATAGAATACAAGCCCTCCGAGACCCGCGGCCACTGCTTCGTGGATTCGGCGGCTAAAACCGTATGCCTCGTGCGCGACGCCGGCACGAAAGGCCTAGGCGTCACCCTGGACTTCGGCCACTCGGTATACGGCGGCGAGAATCCAGCGGAGGCCGCGGCCCTCGTGCACGCCAGCGGCATACCCCTCTACATCCATATCAACGATAACGACGGCAAATGGGACTGGGACTATTTCTGCGGCACCAAGCACTACATAGAGTACGTAGAGTTCATCTGGCAGCTCAGGCGCATAGGCTACGACGGCTGGTACACTTCCGATACGAGCCCCACCCGCTGGGACGTGGCGGGCACCTTCGAGGCCAACGCGCGGCTCTCCGCCAAGATAGAGCGCCTCCTAGGCAGGCTTGGCGATAGCGCTATACAGGAACTCGTGGACAAGGGCGACTACCTGGCCACGTGGCGCTTTATAGAGGCCAAGCTCCTGGGCTTAGGCGAGTAGGGGGCGGCAATGTCTCTTTGGAAGGTACTCGTAACGAGGCGCATACCGGATGAAGGGCTTGAGCTCCTCGCGCCGCACTGCGCGCTGGAGCTCAACCCATTCGACCGCCCCATGAGCAGGGCTGAGCTGCTCGCCTCCGCGGCCGACAAGGACGGCGTGTTGTGCCTGCTCACCGACAAGATAGACGCCGAGCTCTTCGACGCCGCGCCTAAGTCCAGAGGTTTCGCCAATTACGCCGTGGGCTTCGATAATATGGATGTGCCCGAGGCGACCAAGCGGCGCATACCACTCTGCAACACGCCTGACGTGCTTACCGACGCTACCGCCGACATGGCCTGGGCCCTGCTCTTCGCGGTGGCCAGGCGGGTAGTGGAATCCGACGGCATCATGCGCTCGGGCGCCTGGCCGGGCTGGGGCCCGCTTCAGTTCATAGGCGGCGACATAAGCGGCGCCACCCTGGGCATAGTAGGCGCGGGCCGCATAGGCGCGGCCATGGCGGCCAAAAGCAAGGGCTTTAATATGCGCGTGCTCTATACGGACGCTAGGCGCAACGAGGCGCTTGAAAAGGACTGCGGCGCCCGCTTCGTAGAGTTCGACGAGCTGTTGCGCCTGTCCGACTACGTAAGCGTGCACGTCCCCCTGCTTCCTGAAACGAGGCATCTATTCAACTATGAAACCTTCGGCAAGATGAAGAAGAGCGCCTACCTTATCAACACGGCACGCGGGCCGGTGCTGGACGAGGCGGCCTTGGTGCGTGCCTTAAAGGACGGCCTCATAGCCGGAGCGGGCCTGGACGTATACGAGCGCGAGCCCGCCATGGCCGATGGCCTTGCCGCCCTGCCCAACGTGGTAATTACCCCGCACACGGCCAGCGCCACCTTCGCCAGCCGCAGGGGCATGGCTTTGAAAGCGGCCACCAACCTGCTGGCCATGCTCCGCGGCGAAAAAGCCCCGGACTGCCTGAATCCTCAAGTGTATGGCGCAGGAGCGTAGTGCCGGATACATCTTCGGCTCATAGCTAAGAGGCACGGTAAGAAAAAGCGACAGCCCGGAGTAGCGCAAGCCTCCGGGCTGTTTTCTTTATGTAGTTCCTCGAAGCTTGTGTTAAGTTCCTCAAAGCTTGTATCTGAGCTTGCTAGGGCCCTTGCGCTGGTGTAGCGGAAAGCCAGCCTGCGCTACCTGGCGCGTCAGGTACCCTCGAAACACAAGCTTCGTGGAACTAAGGCATACCAGGGCTCCCCCCAAGCTTAGTATCGTTCCCCTGACAATAAAACGACCCGCCTTTCGGCGGGCCGTTTATCCATGGACCGATTGCCTTTAATTCTTCTTATTTACGGCCGCGGCTATGAATCCGAACAGGCTCTTAAAGTTCGCCTTCGCGGCTATGCGCGCGGGCAACAGCTGCTTGACGATCACCACGGCTATGATCAGCACGAATACCACGGATATCCAGCTATTGGTAAAGAAGAAGCTGGGGTCGCCCTTGTTCACGATGAGCGCGCGCCTGAAGTTCTCGTCTATCATGGTACCTAAGATGATGCCCAATACGATGGGCGCGGCAGAGTATTTCATCTTATCCAAGATATAGCCCAGGAGGCCGAAGGCCACCACCACCATAATGTCGAAGCGCTTCAGGTTAAGCGCATACGCGCCCACTATGGACAGCACCGCTATGATGGGCATGAGGTACACCGAGGGTATCTTCAGGATGCTGCTCATGGGTTTGGCTAGGAGTATACCCACCACCCAGAGAGCTATAGTAGCCGCTAATATTAGGGCGGCTATGTAGAAGATAAAGCGGGGGCTGTCCACCATGATCATGGGGCCCGGCCTGATATTGTGTATCATGAAGGCGCCGAGCAGCACGGCCGCGGGGGGGCTGCCTGGTACGGCCAGGGTAAGGAGGGGTATGGTGGCGCCGCCTATGGCCGCGTTGTTGGCAACCTCCGGGGCGATAATAGCCTCATAGCATTCTCCCGTGCCCCAGAGCTCTTTATGCTTGCTGGACTTCTTGGCGTTGTCATAGCCTATCCAGGCGGCCACGTCCTCGCCCACGCCGGGCAGGGCTCCTATGCCCACGCCTATGAGCGCGGACCGAATAATAACCGGTATGTGCTTCAGGGTGACGAGCCAGGAATTGGGATCCTTTACTTTGGCTGCGGGTTGCTTGACTGACGCCTCTTCGGTTGTATTCGCTGCCGCCTCGCGGGACTTCACGAGGGACAGGGCCTTGATCACCTCCGGTATGGCGTAAAAGCCTATCATGGCCGGTATGAGGGATATGCCGCCAGACAGGTTAATATTGCCGAAGTCGAAGCGTGGCGCGCCGGATATGACGTCGTAGCCTATGAACGATATGGCCAGGCCTAGGAGCCCGCCTATCCAGCCCTTTATGGTAAGGTCGCTCGTGACTATGCTGCCGCACATGAGCACGCCGAACACCGCCAAGAGGAAGTATTCCACCGCGCTGAACTGCAGGGCTATGCGGGACAGCTGCGGCGCGATGAGGGCCAGGGCCAGCACGCCTATAAGGGTGCCGATAATCGAGGCGGTACGGGTAACCTTGATGGCCAGGGGAGCCTTGCCGCGCTTGGCGAAGAGATTGCCCTCTATGGCCGTGGCGGCCGCCGAGGCGGTGCCGGGTATATTGAGCAATATGGCGGATATGGAGCCGCCGTAAATGCCGCCCACGTATATGCCCATCAGTATGGCGAAGGTATAGGCCACCGGCACTTTATAGGTAAGGCCGGTGAGCAGGGCTATGCCCATGGTGGCGGTAAGGCCCGGCAAGGCGCCTATGATCGTTCCGAGCGCGGTAGCGGCGAACAGGACGAGCAGGACGCCGGGATTCAAGAGGATCTTAACGAATTCCTCAATAAGGTAGAGCAGTTCCATGCGTCACTCCTGTTACGGCAAGGGTATCTTGGCCAGGGTTCCGAACGCGTAGGTAACGAAGCCGGAAGCCAGTACCGATACGAGCAAGGATTTTATAAGGTGGCGTTTCTGCTTATCGCCGAAGGCCATCATCATAGAGAAGAGGTATAAGAACGTGGCCACGAAAAAGGGGAAGCCCCTAAAGCCGCGCAGTATGTTCAGGTAGGCCCTGCACAGGGGTATAAGGGCGAAGGCATATACGCACAGCAGGATCGACGTTATGTTAAAGGCCCTAAACTCCGCATGGCGAATAAACGCCGCTATCTTTTCCTTGCTTAAGAAGTCTATCTTCGCTCCATCTTTCCGCGCCACGTGCAGGAGGGCAAGCGCGCATACCAGCAGCAGGATGGACACGGTAAAGGGCAACAGCGCGGGCGATTTATACCAGAAGGTTAAAGTATCCTTCACCGCCTCGGCGGGCACGGCTTCCCACTTGCGTCCGAAAGGATTGACGAAGAGCTTTATAGACTCGATGAAATAGAAAAACGACCCGAAAATCAGGAAAACGCTAAACACGAGGTCGGCTCGCCTCAGACTGCTCTTTTCCACGATACACCACCCCACTATCAAGATTGCGCGCGCCAAGCTGTCGGCCCGGGCTCTCCCGTACTTGAATAAAACCGACCGCGTAGGCCGCTTGCCCGCGCGATCGGTTATGAAAGCCTAGGCCGCGCCGAAGCGCGGCATTAAGTATAAGGCCTCTATCAGGGCTTTGCTATACCGCGTTCGGCGGGGGAGTAGGTGGTCTTGCCCAGGTCGAAGAGTATCCAGCACAAGTTGGATTCGGACTTCTGGGCCATGGCCTTAGCCTCGGCGCCGGATTTGTTGAATATGACCGCTATCTGGTCTTTGGCGAACTGGGTCATGTCGGGCTGGGCCATGGCCGCCTTGAAGGCGCTGGCAAGCTTAGCCTTAACGTCGGCGGGGGTATCGGC
>JBFZES010000427.1:0-2987 GCA_041306725.1 Spirochaetaceae bacterium
CGGCGCGGCTGTCGGGCATCAATACCGACGCCTGGAAGATGGGCATATACGCCTTAGGCGGCGCCTTCGCCGGCATAGCGGGCCTGGTCATGGCCAGCCGGCTTCAGTCCGCCCAGCCCGCGCTCGGCGCGGGCTACGAGCTGGACGCCATAGCCGCCGCGGTCATAGGCGGCACATCGCTCTCTGGCGGCGAAGGCTCCATACTCGGCACGGTCATAGGAGCCTTCATTATAACCGTGCTGACGAACGGCCTGCGCATACTGTCCGTGCCACAGGAGTGGCAGATGGTCGTGACGGGGCTCATCGTCATAGGAGCGGTGTACCTGGACATCATGCGCCGCAAGGTAAAGTAAACGTAGGTACCAATAGCCGTTGGCTATCGAAATAGGGAAGCCGGAACGGTACATCGTGCCGGCAAGCCCAACAGGAGGAAGATATGAAGAAACTGTTGATCGCCGTCCTTTTAGTCGCCATGGTAGGCGTCAGCGCCTTCGCCGCGGGCAGCAAGGAAGCCGCGTCGGACGCGGTGTACATCCCGCTCATTTCCAAGGGCTTCCAGCACCAGTTCTGGCAGGCCGTGAAGAAGGGCGCCGAGAACGCCGCCAAAGACCTCAACGTGCAGATCACCTTCGAAGGCCCCGAGACCGAGGCCCAGGTAGACAAGCAGATCGAGATGCTCCAGGCCGCCCTTGGCAAGAATCCCAAGGCCCTCGGCATAGCCGCCCTGGACAGCAAGGCCGTCATTCCCATATTGCAGCAGGCCCAGGCCAAGAAGATCCCGATTATCGCCTTTGACTCCGGCGTCGATTCCACCATACCCCTTACCACCGTATCCACGGACAATCTCGTGGCCGCGGCCCTCGCCGCCGACAAGATGGCCGAGGCTATAGGCTATAAGGGCAAGGTGGCCGTACTCGTGCACGACCAGACCAGCCGCACCGGCATAGACCGCCGCGACGGTTTCATTAAGCGCATGAAGGAAAAGTATCCCGATATCCAGGTGCTCGAGCCCCAGTACGGCGGCGGCGACCACCTCAGGTCCACCGAGATAGCCAAGGCCGTCATCAACGGCAACCCCGACCTTAAGGGCTACTTCGGCGCCAACGAAGGCTCCGCCATAGGCGTGGTCAACGCGGTAAAAGAACTGAAGATGGAAGGCAAGCTCATCATCATAGGCTACGACTCCGGCAAGCTCCAGATAGACGCTATCATGAGCGGGCTCATGTACGGCGCCGTACAGCAGAACCCCGTGCTCATGGGCTACAAGACCGTGGAATGGGCCGTACGCGCCATGAAGGGAGAGACTCCTCCCAAGCACGTGGACTCAGGCTACGTATGGGCCGACAAGGCCAACATGAACAGCCCCGAGGTGCAGGGCGTTATCTATCAGTAATGCGGCATAGCCGCTAGGCGGCTATCGGCCCGCGGCGCTTAGGCGCCGCGGGCTTTTTTTTCGTCCCTAGTCGGGCAGCTCGAACACGCCCTCGAGCACGTGGCGGGGCCTGTAGGCGAAGCGGTCTATGTCGGCAAGCTGGGTAACGCCGGAGAGCACGAGCACGGTCTCTATTTCCGATTCCACGCCGGCCACTATGTCGGTATCCATGCGGTCGCCCACGATGGCCGTCTCTTCCCTCTTGGCGTTTATGCGCTTCATGGCGTGGCGCATCATGAGGGGATTGGGCTTGCCCACGAAGTAGGCCTTGCGCCCGGTGGCCAGCTCTATGGGCGCTACCAGGGCTCCGCAGGCCGGCACTATGCCGCCCTCGGCGGGGCCGCTTAAATCGGGGTTGGTGCCTATGAGCCTGGCGCCGCCCATGACCATGCGCACCGCCCGGTCCAGGGCCTCAAGGCTGTAGCCCCTGCCTTCGCCCACGACCACGTAATCGGGATTGATATTGTTCATGGTGAAGCCCGCGTCATACAGCGCGGATATGAGACCCGGCTCGCCTATGACGTACACCGAGCCGCCGGGCTTGTGCGAGGCTAGGAAGGCGGCGGTGGCAAGGGCACTCGTATAAAAATGCTCGGGCCCCACCTCTATGCCGAGCCTGGCCAGCTTCTGCGACAGCTCCACCGGGGAACGCTCGCTGGAGTTGGTTAGGAAGAGAAAGGACTTGCCCTTCCTTTCCAGCCAGGCCACGAATTCCGACGCGCCTTTTAGGAGACGGTTGCCGTGGTAGATAACGCCATCCATATCGATGATGAAGGCCCGTTTGGAGCGTATAAGCTCAAGGTCTTTGTCCATGCCGTATAGTAGGGCACGGGAGCCGGCGCGGAGTCAACCGACCCGCGGGCGAGCCCAGGATAATCCATCAATTCAATAGGTTTTGTCCATTCACGGCCGCGCGGAGAGAAGCCATACTGCCTAATCATGAGCATGAACGAGCTAATAAGCGTATCCCGCCGCTATGGTAAGGACCGCCGCTACGTCGTGGCGGGCGGCGGCAATACCTCCTATAAAAGCGAAGCCGAGCTCTTTATAAAAGCCTCGGGAGCGGCCCTCGAATCGATAGGCCAGGATGGCTTTGTGCGGATGGATAGGAAACGCCTGTCCGCTATATGGACCGCGTCCTATCCCGTGGACGAGGACGCGCGCGAAAGCGCCGTGCTCGCCGACCTCATGGCGAGCCGCTATCCCGGCCAGGACGACAGGCGCCCGAGCGTGGAAACCCTATTGCACGACGCCCTGCCCTTCGCCTTCGTGGTGCATACACACCCCGCGCTGGTCAACGGCATAGGCTGTTCGAGGCGGGGGCAGGAAGCGGCGCGGGAACTGTTCGGCGCTGAGTGCCTGTGGATACCCTCGACCAATCCCGGCTACATACTTTCCAAGACCGTGCGGGACGCGTATGCGGCGCATACGGCCCGTACGGGCAAAGGCCCCTCCTTCATACTCTTGCAGAACCACGGCATATTCGTGGCGGCGGACAGCGTTGCGGGCATTGACGCCATATACGCGCGCGTCATGGATGCCATAGGCGCGAGGA